>JAGLYP010000017.1 GCA_023132155.1 Candidatus Parcubacteria bacterium | reverse complement strand
AATAACTAATATTAGTGTTTGCTTATTTCAAGAGCATTAAATATTAAAATATATAAAATATGCATTTAGTGCCATAATAGGAGCTTAACGAGATCGCTCCTGTTATGCCCTATATGGCACTAAAGCAATATTTAAAAAAAACAATGTCCCCATGACATTGTTACCTTATACCATTACCGCATTCTGCGTCAAGTATATAAACCGTTAATATGCTGTGCTTAAATATGGGTAAAACTGTGGGGAAAACGTGGAAAAATAAACAAAAAACAGCAAAACATAAGTTTAAAACTTCTACAAAATATCTTTAAAATGCTTAATATTGGCTACTTTCTTAACTTTATCAATATTAACCGCAATATAGTCCAAACGGAAATTATCATCAGTGATTTTTTTATAATTTAAATAAAGATTTATCGCGTTATTTAAATGACTCATCTTATATCGGCAAATTGCATCTTCAGCCACGCCAAAATTGCTATTTGTACGGGTTTTTACCTCAACAAACACAATAACTTCTTTAATCTTGGCAATAATATCAATTTCATTATGCTTTGCGCGGGTGTTTCTGGATATTATTTTATAACCCTTTTTTTGAAGATAATCACATGCCAATTTTTCACCGAAATTACCGACTTTTTTGTTATAGTGCATGTTTTAATAATAATATGAGTTACACAACATTTCAAAATATTAAACTTTGACTAACTTAAAGACAAACACTAATATTAGTGTTTGTCTGCTTTAAACGCGTAAACCCTATTAAACTTAAATTTTACGGCAAATATTTTTTATACTCATCCTCTTTGGCCATTTTTTCTTTAACTTTCGGTATTTCATTAAGAACCTTGAGTATAAAAACCAGCCAAACAATCATGCTTGCGCCCCATAATAAAAACCAAAGCCTCATGGAAAGAAAAGGAAGCATCTCATAGCTGAAAAACAATAGCACCAGACCGATTATCAGATTGGTAAAACTAAAAAAATATAATTTATTCCAAATTTTATTATACAAATTTCTTTTGCGATTTTTTAAAAGCTTAAGAACAACAACGGCAACAAATAAACTTATTAAAAAAACAATAATAACCCTGATCACGCCCTGAGTCAAGCCCCCGGGGTTCATACTAAGCCAAAAATTTAATTTTAACCAATTTCCCATATCTGTTTTCATGCAGCACATATCACGCAACACGCAACACCTGCTATATAATTAATTTTTATTTTTAATAATATTAGCAATTTTTTTATTTTTTTTATATCTTTTCAAAAATCAAACCATAATGATATTGTCCGGCAATAAATTCATCAACAAATTTTAAGCCTAACTTTCCGGCGCCCTGAATTAATAAATCTTTTTTTACTCTTTCTTCCACCGGAGGACCAAAAGGGATATTTATCTTTCGCCATTCAACTATAACTAATTTTCCCCGCTGTTTTAACATCCTTACCGATTCTCTTATAATTTCCACGCGCCTATGCGATAAATACAATGTGTTTAACAAAAGTCCGACATCAAGGCTGCTAGACTCAATTTTAGCAGCGTTAAACAGTTCCAAATCGCTCCAAACCGTTTTAATATTTTTAGATCCTTCAACTTTTATTCTTCTGTCTATCGTATCCAAGGCTATTTTTAAAATATCAACCGCATAAACTTTGCCGTGCTCGCCGACTATTTTTGCCAAAGGAAAAACAAAATGCCCAAGCGTTCCACAGCCCAAATCAGCCACTTTCATGCCTTCGGTAATTTGGGCTTTTTCCAAAATATAATTTACGTCAATCAATATGCCGCCGCCGGTTATTTTATACATAAGTACGCTTAATTATTTATTAGCCTGTTTTAATTATAGTTTATTTATTGTTAAGAATCAAGAATCAGGAATTAAGAATTAAGGATTTTGTGCTTGATTCCTAATTCTTGCTTCTTGCTTCTCAGCCAAAGCCACCGGCTTAAAACTTTTCCTATGCACTAAACAATGACCGTATTTTTGCAAAGCCTCCATATGCAATTTAGTGCCATAGCCTTTATGCTTGTCAAACCCGTATTGCGGATATTTTTCATGCAATTCCAGCATTATTTCGTCTCTCTTTACTTTCGCGGCAATTGACGCGGCCGCGATGCTTAGCGCCAAATTATCGCCGTTGATTATTGCTTTTTGTCTTATACTGATGTCTGGAATTGGAAATTTACCGTCTAATAATATAAAATCCGGCTTTTGTTTAAGCGCGCCGATGGCCTTTTTCATGGCTAAAAACGTAGCTTGCAAAATATTTATTCTATCAATTGTCGTGTGATCGCAAAGCCCGATTCCCACCTCAATAAAAGATTCAAAAATCACATCTGTTAATTTTTCCCTTTTGCTCGCGCTTATTTTTTTTGAATCCTTTATCTCTTGAATTTCCTTGTTTATTTTAAAATTCGCGTCCAAAACAACGCAAGCCGCCACTACGGGACCGGCTAAAGGCCCTCGTCCGGCCTCGTCAATTCCGCCGATAAATTTAGCGCCTTTTTGAAAAAATGTTTTTTCCAGCTTTAAGTTTGGCATTTTTTATAATTTTATAATCTTATTCCTTATTATACCAATTATTTTAATTTAAATACACTTTATACAATCCCCAGCCTTTGCTATAATAATGTTATAATATTTAAAGCAAATCATTTATGCCAAAAAATCAATCATCAGAGTTAAGAAAAGCCTATCTTTTGAATAAATATGTCTTAATTACGCCAAGGCGCGCGAGCCGGCCTAAAGATATCCGCGAACAAACCATAATCAAACGTACCGGAGATTGCCCTTTTTGTCCGAAAAACATTGACCCGAAAAACATTGTTGATGAAATAAAAAAAGATGGAAAATGGCAAATAGTCAGCATAAAAAATATTTTCCCCGCTGTTTCTCTTGATAATGACAAAGCTTATGGCACGCAAGAAGTAATTATTGAAGACCGAGACCATATTAAAGAAATGGCTGATTTAAACGAGACGGAAATTGAAAATGTTTTACGCATGTACGCCAGGCGCACGCTTGCTTTAAGCGCGAATAAAAAATTAAATTATATTTTATGCTTTAAAAACCAGGGCTCAAAAGCGGGCGCTTCCATTGTTCACGCCCATTCGCAAATTTTCGCGACCAATATCTTGCCGCCGGATATTCGTGACGAGTCAATGCTAGCTAAAGCCTATCGCGTTGAACACAAAAGCTGTCCTTATTGCGACTTAATTAAAAAGGAGCTAAAACAAACTCGAAAAATTTTTGAAGATAAATTTATAGCGGCATTCGCGCCTTACGCCAGCGAATACCATTACGAAGCTTGGATATTCACTAAAAGACACCTAGACAATATCACCAAGCTTAATGATAGCGAATTTCAATCATTTGCCAAATGCTTAAAAATAATATTAACCAAGCTTCAAGCGCTGGATTTATCTTTTAATTTCTTTTTACACCAAATAATTTCCGACCATAACCAGCATTTTTATTTAAAAATCCAACCGCGCGACAGTGTTTGGGCCGGCATTGAGCTTGGCTCGGGTTTGGTGATTAATTCAATGGCGCCGGAAGAAGCTGCGGAGTATTATAGAACCATAAACCATAAATCATAAATTATATATGCCCATTCCTCCTCTAAAAAAGAAAAAAAATCAAAGCTGGCGAAACCAGCAAAATCAAAAGAAAAAATATTATATTTCCCGCTCTAAAAACCTGAATTATAACCGCGGTAAACAAAACGGTAAATCTTTTGATTTTAAAAATATTTTTAGCGACTCTTTTAAGAAAAAAGCCTTCTTTGCAATCGGCGGATTTTTGTTATTGAGTATTTTAAGCGGGGTTATTTTTGTCGTGCAATTATCCAAAAATCTTCCCGACCCGAATCGTTTGCTTGAAAGAGAAATCGCGCAAAGCACAAAAATTTACGATCGTACCGGCGAGGAATTGCTATACGATATACACGGCAATGAACAACGTACTATAGTTAACATGGATAATATTCCAAATTATTTAAAATGGGCGACAATCGCTGTTGAAGATAAAGATTTTTATAAACACAAAGGCGTTAGTTTATGGGCTATTTTTAGAACCTTAATTACAAACGTTTTATACGGACAAAGGGCGGGCGGATCAACTTTAACACAGCAATTTATTAAAAACAGCGTTTTAACAAGTGAAAAAAAATATACCAGAAAAATTAAAGAGGCGCTTTTGGCTTACAGGCTGGAAAAAAGTTTTTCCAAAGACGAAATTCTGCAAATGTATTTTAATGAGATACCATACGGCTCTACCGCGTATGGAGTTGAGGCCGCCAGCCGGCGCTATTTCGGCAAAGGCGTAGGTGATATTAACTTAGCGGAGTCGGCAATTCTGGCTGCCCTGCCGCAAGGGCCGTCCCGCTACTCACCTTACGGATCAAATAAAGACTTATTAATTGAAAGGCAAATCAAAATATTAAACTTAATGGTTGAGCAAGGATATATTAAGCAAGAAGAAGCTTTAGACGCCAAAGAATTCGCGCTTGAATTCAAGCCGCCTGCCGCGAATATTAAAGCGCCGCATTTTGTCATGTATATCAAAGAAATTCTTTCAGCTAAATACGGAGAAAAACAAGTTGAACAAGGCGGATTAAAAATTATTACCACGCTTGATTTATACAAGCAAAAAATTGCCGAAGAAGTAATTTCCGAACTTGCGGAAAAAAACGAAAAAAATTACGATGCCACGAACGCGTCGCTGGTTTCAATTGATCCTAAAACGGGACAGGTGCTTGCCATGGTCGGTTCACGCGATTACTTTAATGAAAAAATTGACGGCCAAGTTAATATCAGCACCTGCCAAAGACAGCCTGGCTCATCTTTAAAGCCATTGGTGTTTGCCGCCTGTTTTTTAAAAGGCTATACTCCGGAAACAATTCTTTATGACGTGGTTACTGATTTCTCCAACATAAACGGAAAGCCTTACGAACCGCACAATTACGACAGCAAAGAACATGGTCCTGTAAACATGCGAAAAGCATTGGCGGGATCTTTAAATATCCCGGCAGTTAAAATCATATATTTGGCCGGCGTAAAAAATGTTTCCGAATTAGCGGGCGACCTTGGCTATACAACCTTAAGCAATCACGAAAGATATGGCCTTTCTTTGGTTTTGGGCGGAGCCGAAGTTAAGCTCTTGGAACATGTTAACGCTTACGGCGCTTTTGCCCGCGAAGGAATTTTACACCCGATCGCCACTATTCTTAGAATTGAAGATTCAAACGGTAAAACTTTAGAAGAGTTTGAAAAAAAAGAAAAAAAAGTGCTGGATCCGAAAATCGCCCGCCAAATAAACAATATTCTTTCCGATAACAATGCCCGCGCTTATGCTTTTGGCGAAAAAAACTGGCTTACGCTTGGCTCGCGCCCTGTTGCCGCTAAAACAGGCACCACCAACGATTATCGCGATGCTTGGACAGTGGGTTACACTCCGTCAATCGTTACCGGAGTCTGGGTTGGAAACAATGATAACAGCGAAATGAAAAGAGGCGCCGCCGGCGGAACAGTAGCGGCGCCGATTTGGCATGATTATATGAATAAAATTTTAGGCGACACGCCGATTGAAACTTTCCGCGAACCAAAAATTGTAAAAACAGGGAAAGCGGTTATTGACGGCGAAATCACCCCTGAAACAATTATTAAAATTGATGAAATCAGCGGACTCTTGGCAACAGAACACACGCCCGAACATTTAATCAAGGAAAAAGCCTTTTTTCAGCCGCATAGTATTCTTTATTACATAAATAAAAACGATCCTTTAGGTGAAAAACCTGAAAATCCAAGCGCTGATCCTCAATTTGAGCTTTGGGAAAACAGAATTTTGGAATGGGCAAAAAAACAAAAAGCCACTTCAACCGAACCGGTAACAGATGAACTTCCGCCGACTGAAGAAGACAATATCCACCTTCCCGAGAACTTGCCGAAAGTGGAAATTATCAGTCCAAGCAATAATCAAACCATTTTAGAGCCCATGCTTTTCTCACGAATTAACGCCACCGCTCCAAGAGGAATCAACCGCGCTGAATATTATATAAATAATAATTTGTTGCACATCGCAAATTCCTATCCTTTTAATTTGGCAAAACAAATCAGCTTTTTAAATAACGGTTTTCATAATTTAAAAATTAAAGTGTGCGATGACGTTGACAATTGCGTCTCAGAAGAAGTTGAATTTAATTTAATTTTGGAAAACAATGCTAATAAGCCGGCTGATTTTACGCTAAAGCTAAGCTCGCCCGCGAGCGGTTTGGCTTTAAGCAATATTGATTTCCCCTTAAGCCTTAAAGCGGAAATAAACAATCCCGAGTATATTTCTACGATTATTTTTTATTATATTGATGAAGATAAAAATGAGAATAAAATTACGACTATTACAGATTTAAAAGACACAAATGAATATCTGTGGGCTGAGGCGCCGGCGAGCGGCACTTATAAAATATTCGCGCGCGCGAATACGTGGACAAATAAAATTATTAAATCTGAGGTGGTGGTGGTTACCGTGAATAATGTTGATTTGGAAAAAATTGAATAAAACAAAAAACACGCAAATTATATTGTAGGGAACAAAAATTTTTGTTCCCTACAATATAATTTGCGTGTTTTTCATCCTACTGCTTAATCGGCATGATGATATAGGCGTAGTTATTATTATTTTCACCTTTTAAAACACAGGGCGTATTGCCGTCAATAATTTCAATAACAATTTTCTCAGAATCAATATTGTTAATTCCGTCTAAAACATATTTATAATTCACAACTATGCCGTTGTCTTTTCCTGTTGTTTCCGCGTCAAGTTCCGCTATATTTTCTCCTGTTTGGCCGGAAGCGGACGAAACGATTATCTTGTTTTTGTTTTCAGGAAAATCCAAATTAATGTCATTAATTCCGATTTTAGAAAAAAGCGCGGCCGCTTTTACCGCTCTTAGCAATTCCGCTCTGTCAATTTTTGCTTTAGTCTCGCGGTTTACGGGAATAATCTGCTTATAGTCCGGATATTGCCCCTCTATCAAGCGGGAAACCACCTCTGTGCTTCCAATGGTAAATAATATTTGATTATCCGATAAATAAAAAATGATATCATTATTTTCATTCAAGTCTTCATTTTTTAATACTGATATTATCCTGATAACTTCTTGCAGTGCTTTAGCCGGAATGATTACGTTTTTTTCTTCCTTGGTATTGGTTTCAATGCTAATAATTCTTTCCGCTAAACGATAACTGTCGGTTGCCGCCATAATCAATTTCTTTTTATTAAAGCTAAAAAAAACGCCTGATAATTCCATTCTGGTTTCGCTGCCCGATACCGCGAATATAACCTGGGATAAAGCTTTTTTAAAATCGTTTATGTTTGTTTTAAAATAAATTTCTTTCTCAATTTCAGGAACAAGGGGATATTCCTCAGCGCTTTCTCCTCTGATTACGGTTTTGTAGTTCTCGCATTTTATTAAAGCGTTGTTTTTATTTATTTCTAAATCAACTTTTTGGTTGGGAAGCAAAGATATATAATCAGATAATATTTTTGCCTCAATTGTAAATTCTCCATCTTCTTCAACCTTGCCTCTTACGCGAGTTACTATGCCTATTTCAAGGTCAGTGGTAATTAGTTTTATATCACCCTGCATGGATTTTATCATGACATTATTAAGAATCGGCAAATTTACATTTTTTCCCGCAATGTGGCTGACAATAAATAATCCGTTTTTAAAATTTTCTTGTAAACTGGAAATTTTCATAAAAAATTTATTTTAACGCCAATTAATTATAAGAATTGTTTATCACTTGCTTAATAGATTCTATGTCTTGCTTGATTTTTTCATTTTCTTCAAGCTCTCTTTTTACTTTATTAAAAGCGTGCATCGCGGTTGTATGATCCCTGCCGCCCAGTTCTTGTCCTATTGTCGGATATGACGCGCCGTTTTCGGTGCGCATTAAAAACATAATTATTTGCCGAGGATAAACCAATTCTTTTTTACGGCTTTTTCCGATAATGTCTTTCTCGCTAATCTTAAAAAAACCGGAAACCGAATCAATTATATCCTTATTGGTTATTGACTTGCTTTTTGTGTTTACCAAAAGGCTGCCTAGAATATTCTTGGTTGATTCAATGGTCGGCTGGGAATTATTAAATTCATGAAAAGCGATAATTCTATTCAAAGCCCCTTCAATCTCCCTGATATTATTTTTAACGTTTTCCGCTATATAATATAAAATCTTTTTTTCTAAGGTATAATTTTTTTCCCGGCATTTTGTTTCTAAAATAGCCACCAAGGTATCAGTGTCCGGCTGGGTAACATCCGCTATCATCCCCCATTCAAAACGAGAAAGCAGCCTTTCTTCCAGGGCGGGAATCGATTTTGGCTGCCTGTCGGAAGTTAAAACTATTTGCCTGTTGGCTTGATGCAGTTCATTAAAAGTATGAAAAAATTCTTGCTGGGTGCCGTCTTTGCCTGCCATAAACTGGACATCGTCTATCAATAATAAATCAACGTTCCTGTATCTGTCTTTAAACTCTTTGGCTTTGCCGCTTTTTACCGAGTTAATATAATCATTAGCGAATTTTTCACAAGAAACATATAAAATTTTATCGGTTTTAGCGGAAACTTCATGCCCTATCGCTTGTAATAAGTGGGTTTTACCAAGACCGACTCCGCCATAAATAAACAGGGGATTATAGGCGTTCCCCAGATTAGCCACAACCGCCTGACAAGCCGCGTGGGCAAGTTCGTTTCCTTTGCCAACAACAAAATTTTTAAAAACATATTTATTGTTCAAAGAAAACCTGTTAACTGAAATATTATTATTTTCTTCTCTTTTTATTTTTATTTTTTTTAACAAGCCTCCAACCGGATTATTTTTTTTAATTTCAACTTTATAAAAAATTTCCGTTATGTTTTTTCCGCTCACATTTTCCATGGCCGCGCAAATTTTTTTATGGTACTTATTTTCCAGCCACGCTTTTGTAAACGTATTGGGTACGCAAATTACGACCTTATCATATTCAAAAGAAGAAATAAATGTGTTTTTAAACCATGTGGTAAAGTTTGCTTTTGATAAATTCAACTCTACTTCACCTAAAACGGCTTGCCAAATTTGATCATTACTCATAAATCAAAATTTATAGTTTATTATTTTTTGATAATTTTTATTATATCAGTTATTTTAAAAATTAAAAAGTAAAAATTTGTTTACAAGCTGTTAATAAGGGGTGGATATGTTTTTTGTTGATAAAATTTAATAAATCTTAATTAATACTATTATAAAACGCATGTGTCTTTTTAATAAAAAATCAAATAGCGGTTAAAAATTATTTTATTAAATTATTAACAAACTAATTATATATAATTAATAATAAATATATAACTAATAATTATAATAAGCAAGTGCTTAAGCTTTAATTAGGTTTTAATTTTTACTAAGATTAAAAACAAAAAAGACATTTTTGCGTGTGTGAAAATTTAATATAAATTGTTTAAAATCGGAGTATATTTTAGTGTATAAACTTAATTTTTTTTAAATTAGCAATTAAACCACAAACAAGACACCCTTAAAACACAAACCAATAACAAAATATTCACAGTTATTTTTTTGTTCCCCGTGTTTGTTTTGTTGACCTTTTAAAAAAAAGGTGTTATGTTTAACGCGAGCTAAATAAGAATAAATTTATATAGATATGCCAAAAAGAACATTTCAACCAAACACAAGAAAAGCTAAAAAAAAACACGGATTTAGAGTAAGAATGGCCGCTAAAAACGGACAAAATGTTATAAAAAACCGCAGAGACAAAGGAAGAAAAGTCTTAACTAAATAAAAATATGCTTCCCTTAAAAAACCGTTTGAGTAAAAAAAAAGATTTTGACAGAGTTTTTAAAAAAGGAAAATCAAGTTTTGACGATTTGTTGGGCGTGAAAACGATTAAAGGCGGCAAACAAGGATTTCCACGTTTTGGGATTATGGTCAGCTCTAAGATTAGTAAAAAGGCGGTAACCAGAAACAAAATTAAAAGAAGAATAAGAAACATAGTCGCGAAAAATTATATTGACAACATAAACGCAAAAGACGTGATTATAATTACTCTTCCGGGAATATTAAATAAAAAATATAACGAAATTGAAAAATCTCTTTGCGCGCATTTTAAAAAATTAAAAATTTAATTGATATTAAAAATTTTTTAATAAAAATTATTAAAATTTACCAGAAAACCTTATCGCCTGATCATGGTTTTTTTCGGTTTTTGCATCCTTTCGGTTTTTGCCGTTTTTTTCCGACTTGCTCGGAATATTCTATTCAAGCTTTTAAAAAACATGGTATAATTAAGGGATTAATAAAATCAATTTGGCGTATTATTCGCTGTAATCCTTGGAACAAGGGCGGATATGATCCCTGTTAAATAATTTAATATTAACATTCGAATGTCCCGTATTTGCGGTTACGGGTTCGCGAAGCGAATAACCTATGTTTCAAATTTTATTCTATCAGCCGATTTTAAATTTATTGGTTTTTTTGTACAATAATATCCCCGGGCATGATTTTGGTATTGCTATTATTGCTTTAACAATAATTATAAAGATAATACTGCTTCCTTTATCAAAAAAATCTTTAAAATCACAAAAAGCGCTACAGGATTTACAGCCCAAAATTGAAGAATTAAAAAAGAAATACGCAAAAAACAAGGAGGAGTTAGGGCGGGCAATGATGGGGTTATATAAAGATAATAAGGTAAACCCCCTATCTTCCTGTTTGCCTTTATTAGTTCAGATGCCGTTTTTGTTCGCGGTATTTAAAGTTTTTCGCGATGGTTTTGCTAATGGATCATTGGATTTAGTGTACCCGTTTATTAGCCGTCCGGAAACAATTAATATGGTTTCACTGGGATTTATTGATTTAGCGGAAAAAAATATAACTATTGCGATTTTAGCCGGAGCCGCGCAATATTGGCAATCAAAAATGTTAATGACAAAACGGCCAAAAGTAAAAAGCAAGGGCGCGAAAGATGAAGATATGGCCGCTATTATGAATAAACAGATGGTATATTTTATGCCAATAATAACCGTATTTATTGGCATGTCTTTTCCCGGCGGCTTGGCGCTTTATTGGCTGGTAACGACCATTCTTACCGGTGTTCAGCAGTTGTTTGTTTTTAAAAAGAAAGAAAAAAAAGACGATATTATTGAGGCTGAAGTTGTTAAAAAATAGAGCATAATAGGATATTTTAAAACAATCTTTTTTTACCAACAATTAAATTAATTTTTTCATTAGCAATCTTGATTGTTGCCGGACATTTTATTTCTACGGTGTTGTCTAAAATTAGAGGAGAATATTTGTTTAAAATATTTAATTTTTTAAAAGAAAAAACGCTTTGCTCGGAGCTGTTTTTTTTATTAAAAAATATATTTTTACTAATTTTTGTTTTTATAAACAAATCCAGAGCATTATCTTGAGCGCTTATGTTAAAATTTTTCGGCAAGCCGGGGATTGTCGGTAAATTAATAATGTTTATTTTCCCCTGTTCTGAAATTTCTATAGAATAAGTATCGTCTATTTCTATGATTGTGTTTTTCGTGTTGATGTTTACTTGAGTTAAAAAATAATTATTATTTACCAGACCCAGATCCAGAGTTTTAATTCTACGGGCAGAAAGCATATCACAAGCCAACTCATTATAATTCAACCCTAGATGCTCCGCGATTATATTGTTTTTTTTGTTTACGGGAATAAAGCCAAGCGGTATTTTTTTAAAAGCATTATTATTGGATATAAAACCGGCTAAAACAGAAATAGCTTTATTTAAGGTGCTGTCATCCCCTACCACCACTATGGTTTTAGCCCCTTTCTTTAATTCACTTTTTATTGTATCCGACAACGAGCTCATTATGCTTAAACGCACTATTTTTCCGTTTAAACCAAGATCGGTAACACGAGTTTCAATTTTAGCTAAAATTGACTCATATTTTTTTTGATTTACAAAATTGTCATAAATATATATATACATTTATTTTTTTTCTTCGTTATTTTCTTGTTTTCCCATAGAGCATTTGCCGTTAATAATCGCGCCTTTGGCAATTGAGAGAATTTTTGTATTAATATCACCGTTAATTATGGCAGTGGGGCCAAGCTCTAAATATTCGCCAACTTGAACATTCCCGGTAACCTTTCCGTTGATTTTAGCATTTTTTGCTTCAATGTTAGCGGAGATTGTTGATTTTTCTCCAACCAGTAAATAGTTATTTGTTTTTACGCTTCCTTCAACCTCTCCTTCAATAATAATATTGCCCTGTCCATGAAAATTTCCTTTAACTTTTATTGAGGGGCCGATTATGGTTTCGGCTTCTTTAATGTTTTCATTGTTGTTTTTATTGAACATATGTTTTGTGTTTTTTTACTTAAATTATTTAATGCTCTTAACTTAAGAGTAGTATATAAAAATAAAATTTACAAGTTTTTTGTAAATTTAAAATTAGGCTTTTATTTGTTTTTATATTTTTTTAATTTTGACAATGAACTTAAATTAAACTAATATTATAATATTAACTATTAATAAAAATATATGGATTATAAAAATTTAACTTTAGAAGATCCGGAGCTTATGCGGATTATAGATAGCGAGTCAAAAAGGCAGGCCGAAGAAATGGAGATGATCGCTTCGGAAAATTATGTTTCCAAAAGTGTTTTAGAGGCAATGGCTACGGTTTTGACAAATAAATACAGTGAAGGTTATCCCGGAAAAAGATATTATGGCGGAAATCAAATTATTGACGAGGTGGAAAGCTTGGCAATTGAGCGGGCAAAAGAATTATTTTCAGCCGAGCATGTCAATGTCCAGCCTTTGTCAGGATCTCCGGCTAATGCCGCCGTGTATTTTGCGTTTATTAAACCGGGTGATAAAGTGCTTGGGCTTAAGCTTGATCATGGCGGGCATTTATCGCACGGACATCCAATAAATTTTTCCGGCATGCTATATGATTTTGTCCAATACGAAGTGAACGCGAAAACAGAAAAAATTGATATGGAAGAAGTAAAAAAAATCGCTTTAAGAGAAAAGCCAAAAATGATTGTAGCGGGATATTCGGCGTATTCCAGAGAAATTGAGTGGGAAGAATTTAAAAAAATCGCCGATGAAGTCGGAGCTTATACTTTCGCCGACATCGCTCATACGGCAGGGCTGATAGCGGCGGGAGAGATGAATAATCCCGTACCGCTTTTTGATGTTGTTTCAACCACTACTCACAAAACCTTGCGCGGTCCTCGCGGAGCTATGATAATGTGTAAAAAGGAATACGCGAAACAGGTTGACAGAGCGGTTTTTCCGGGAATGCAAGGAGGTCCGCATGATCATATAAACGCGGCTAAAGCAGTCGCTTTTAAAGAGGCTTTGGAAGATAATTTTAAGGATTACGCTAAACAAACAATTAAAAACGCTAAAGTTTTGGCAAGCGAATTAACAGCAAAAGGCTATAAAATAATTTCAGGCGGCACTGATAATCATTTGCTTGTCGTTGATATGACAAGCAAAAATTTAACAGGCAAGGAAGCGGAAACGATTTTGGATAGAATTGGCATATCGGTTTCCCGCTCCACTATTCCCAATGATCCAAATCCGCCGATGAATCCTTCCGGCGTGCGTTTCGGCACCCCGGCGATTACCACGCGCGGTATGAAAGAAGATGAAATAAAACGCATTGCCGCGTGGATTGACAGCGCGATTGCGAATAAACAAAAAATTGAAGTATTGGAAAGTATTCGCGGTGAAGTTAAAAAACTTTGTCTGGAATTTCCGATACCGGATTCTTTTTGTCATTTTGATTAACTAGAAAGAGACTAAGTACCTACGATTTTTCTTTTGGCACGCCAAAAGAAAAATCGTAGGTACTTAGTCTCTTTAGCGCGAATTAACTATGATAAACATAATCAACGGCAAATTAATTGCCGAGAAAATTAAAGATAAAATCGTTAAAGAAATATTTGAATTGGGCGATAATAAGCGTCCTAATTTAGCGATTATTCTAGTTGGGGATCGCGATGATTCAAAGTTGTATGTTAGCTTAAAAGAAAAAGAAGCGAAAAAAGTCGGTATTGATGCCCATATTTACAAATGCGAAGCAAATACTCCTGAGCCGGAAATTTTTGCCATGATTGATCATCTGAATAAGGATAATTTGATTGACGCGATTTTAGTCCAACTTCCTCTTCCAAAAAGTTATGATACTGACAAGATAATTTTAGCAATTAATCCCCAAAAGGACGTGGACCGCTTTCATCCTGATAATTTGGAAAAGCTTTTGCGTACTTGCGACCACGGCAAAGTGATGCCGCCGGTATTTAAGGTTGTGCTTGAAATTTTAAAAGAAATTAAATTTGATATAAAAGGCAAAAATGTTTGCGTGTTGGCAAATTCCGATATTTTCGGAAAAAGCTTGGTAAAAGTTTTATCGTGTTTGGGGGCAAAAGCGCGAAGCGTAAAATCGGATGAAAAAAAATTATCAGAAAAAACCAAAGAAGCCGATGTTTTAATAACCGCTGTTGGCAAGGCGCAATTTATAAAGAAAGATATGATAAAAAAAGACGCGGTAATTATTGATATTGGCATTAGCAGAGAAGAGGGAAAAATTTACGGAGATGTTGATTTTGATGACGTTGGCGAAAAAGCCGGATTTATAACGCCTGTCCCGGGCGGAGTCGGACCGATTACGATTGCGATGTTGTTTGAGAATACTTTAGAGTTGTATAAGTCACGCGGCGTATAACCAGAAGCTTAGCTTCTTGCGTATGTCAAAATATATCAATGCAAAAAAATAAAAATCCTAAAATAGCCATCGTCCACGATCATCTCGGCTTCTGCGGCGGCGGTGAAAGAACGGTTTTATTGTTGGCGCTTGAATTGGGCGCTGATTTTATTACCGCTTATGCCGATTCTGAAACATTTTCTGAATATCAAAAAAAACTTGGGAATAAACTTATACCTTTAACTAAGCGAATTGTAAATATGAGAGTAATTCGCTTTTTTTGGTTGCGCGGCCTTTTTTATATGCGCCGGGATATTTTAAAAAATTACGATATATTAATCGCGTCTTCGCAAGCGGCAACCGAGGCAGTCGCGCGTTATTCAAGAAAAGATGCTTTAAAAATAGTTTATACGCATACTACTCCGCGAAGGGTTTTTGACCAGTACAAAATCAGCAAAAATATGTATCCCTTAATTTTGCGTCCGGCATACGCGGTGTTTGCTTTGTTTTGGAAAAAATTATACTTGCGCGCTATTAGCAAATTTGACATCAATATTGCCAATTCCAATAATATTCGCGCGCGCATTAAAAATCATACAAAATCTGACGCCAGCGCGGTTATTTGGCCGCCGGTAATAACTGATAGATTTAGGTGGCTTGAATTTGGCGATTATTATTTATCTTTCGGGCGTGTTGACGAGGCTAAGCGCGTAGAATTGATTGCTCAGGCTTTTTTAGAAATGCCGGATAAAAAATTAATTATCGCTTCCGGAGGTCCGCGTTTGGAAGCGGTAAAAAGGATTGCTAAAAACGCGAAAAATATTCAGGTTTTGGATTGGGTTAGCGATGAAAAATTATTTGATTTAGTCGGCAGATGCCAAGCAACAATTTATATTCCCCTGGACGAAGACGCGGGAATGACGCATTTGGAATCTAATTCCGCGGGCAAGCCATATTTGGGAGTTATGGAGGGCGGATTAATAGAATCAACTATTGACAACGAAACCGGAATCTTAATTCCGGCAAAGCCTAAGCGCGAAGATGTCATCTTGGGAATTAGTAAAATGACAAAAGAATGGTGCGAATCCAAGAAAAATATTTGCGTTAAGCACGCGGAAAAATATCGTTCTCAAGAATTTTTTAAAAAAATTAAAAATATTATTAATAAAAATAATCCTGATATTCCAGTACTTGGTATTGACGCTTCGCGCTGGGAAGATCCGCGTTATATCGGTGAGCGCAGAAGAACGGGGGTTGAGGTTTATTCAAAAAATATCATTAGCGAATTGGTAAAGCTGGCTTTGGAAAAGAATTTGCGTGTTCGCGTCTATACTCCGCGTACAATTCAGTCTTTGCCGCTTGCCATTCAAAAAGCAATTCCTTACGGCAAAGGCTGGACCAGAACAAAATTAAATAAAGAATTATTTAATTCACCGCCGGAATATTTTTTTACGCCGTCATATTATATCCCGAAAAACGCTCCAAAAAAAAGTTTCGCTGTTATTCATGATGTGATTTTTAAATCAAACCCTGAAAAGTATACTTTAAAAGAAAGGTTAATTCAAAATTATACAACGAAATTAAATATTAAGCGCACGCGAAAAATATTTACGGTATCAGAAAATTCCCGCGATGAGATTATCAAGTATTATAATTTATCTGAAGATAGGGTTGTTTACGCGCCGATGGGATATGCTTCGAATTTTGAATTTCGAATTTCGAATTTTGAAAAAAATAAAGCTAAGAATAAAAATATTATTTATATTGGACGGATAGAGAAGAAAAAGTCAGTTGATGTGTTGGTTAGAGCCTTTGCGGAATTTTCTCAAAGTAATTTTGATTGGAAATTAATTTTGGCGGGCTCGGATGGATATGGAGCGGATGAAATAAAATTTTTAATTAAAAAATTAGATCTTCAGGAAAAAATTGAAACGCTTGGTTTTGTGAGTGAAGAAAAAAAGCGGGAATTACTGAAAACAAGCGCTATTTTTGTTCATCCCGGTTCTTTGGAAGGCTCCTCAATCTCTTTGTTAGAGGCTTTTGATTTTCAGATTCCGGCAATTGCCGCGGATATAAAAGTAATGAAAGAATTGGGCGATGATGCCGCGCTGTTTTTTAAGCCGGGCGACTTTGGTGATTTGGCTGTAAAAATAAATGAACTTGCCTGTAACCAAAAATTAATTAAAGCCTTAATAGGGAAAGGCGATAAAATAATAAAACAAAAATCTTGGAAAGAAAGCGCGAGGACAATGATTGATGTTATTTTAAACTAAGAGTTTCTAATTTTTTGTCATTGCTTCGCGAGCTCGCAATGACAAACGTATATGCAATTCAATAAATTAACAAAAAAGAAAGTTGCGATGTTTTGCTTGGCGTTGTTTGCATTTTTGTCGGTTGGTTTTTTGTATAAAAGTAAAAATTTAGCAGACGAAATTAAAAGCGTTTATCAAACGCGCCAGTCAGCCGCTATATATGATCGCCAAGGCGAACTTATTTATCTTAAGCCTAATGCTCTTGGTTATCGGGCCGAATACAGTAATCAAGCGCCTGATGAATTTAAACGGCTGCTTCTTGCCAAAGAAGATAAATATTTTTATTATCACCCGGGAATTAATCCTGTAAGCACTTTGCGCGCCTTTAAAAATTATATTTTTGGAAGAAATAATCTAACGTCCAGCACAATTACCCAGCAACTGGTTAAAATTATTTTAGCAACTGAAACGGAAAGAAACTTGAAAAATAAATTCAGGGAAGCTATTTACGCGTTTTGCCTGGAAGCGCGTTTAAGCAAAGATGAAATTTTACAAATGTATGTTAACTCAATTTATCTTGGCAATAAAATACAGGGGATTAAAAGCGCCTCCCGCCTGTATTTCGGAGTTGCGCCGGAAATGCTAAGCGATATTCAGATAACGCAATTATTGGCCGCTGTCAGCAATCCGTCTCACGCAAATCCTTTTAGCGCTAATATTAAAGATGGGATATCGCGCCTATCACAGCGATTGGGTGTTGACTCAAGCCAAAATTTTGTTATTAAAGAAAGCGAAAAAAAACAGCGCTTGTCCGCGTTTGCCGATTATACGCGTAAAAACAGTTATTTTGAATTGGAAAATATGGGAATCGCGAGCGCTGAGCATAATCGGTTAACCATTAATCATTCGCTTACTGGCAATATCCGCGAATTATTGCAAAAGAATTTACAAATATTAATTGAAAAAGACGCGGCTAACGGCGCAGTGGCGGTTATCAAACTGCCGGAGAACGAGCTTCTTGCCATTGTCGGAACGCCGGATCCGGCGCTTGACGCGCGCGGCTGCCAAATAAATATGGCTGCGCGGCCTCGACCGATTGGATCAACAGTCAAGCCTTTTATTTATCTTAAAGGATTTGAAAAAGATTTAAGGCCGTTTACCAGTGTTGAAGACAAAGAATATAAATATACTATTCAGTCAGGCTTTGCTTTTTATCCGAAAAATTACGACTATGAATACAGGGGCGAGGTTGATTTGCATTATGCCTTGTCCAACAGTTTGAACGTGCCGACGGTAAAAGTATTTGAATATGTAGGCATTAATAATTTTTCTGAATTTTTATTGTCTGATTTGGCATTTGCGCCAATACAGCCGATTGAAAATTATCAACTGAGCATAGCCTTGGGCGGTTTGGAAATGGATCTTTTGGCATTATCTTATTATTTTACAATTTTTCCTAATGAAGGCTATCTAAAACCTCTAAATTTATATCTTAACGGCGGATGGCCTGATTACAGAACGACATCGGACTTTAGGCAAGATAAAAAAATTGTTGAAGAACAGTATGTGCAGCTAATCAACAAAATTTTGTCTGACAGAAAGACAGGGATTGAACAATTCGGTATGAAAAGCAACCTTAATCTTCCGCATTCAAACTACGCGGTTAAGACCGGGACTTCGCGTGATTTCCACGACAGCTGGACTATCGGCTATACTTCCGACTTTCTGGTCGGAGTCTGGGTCGGCAATAGCGCTAATACGCCAATGGACAGGATTTCCGGCCAAAACGGTGCCGGACGCGTCTGGCAGGATATTATGAATTTATTATATAATTCCGAATATAACAAACAAACGCCTTTTGTGTTTGATTTAATTACGGAATTTGATGAAGACGGCAGTTTGGTTTACGGTTTGCCGGGAGATGATTATTTTGAGCATGTTAATTTATTGTTGGATGACAACTTAATTATAAATCCGCATGATGGTGATGTATTTTTATTGGAAGAGGGTATGGGAATTCCTTTGAGATCCGGTCGTGAAGTAGAGTGGTATATTGAGGGGGAATTTTTTAAGCAAGGCGGGGAGGCGGTTTTTTCGCCGGTTGATGCGGGTGGCTATACGATTAAGGCTGTTGCGCCTGATAGCAAGGTGGAGGAAGTTGTAGTTTTTGTTGATGAGGAATAAAAAATAACCGTAGGAACGCGCCGTGGCGCGTTCCTACGGTATGTGCGACAAAAAATTTGCGTTTTAACGGGAAATACAAAAAAATCAAATGCAATATAAATCACAAAAACAATACAGACGCAAAGGATACGACTATTCGCAAGACGGTTTTTATTTTATAACGATTTGTTGTAAAAACAGGGAAATGTTTTTTGGCAATATAAAAAACGAAAAAATGCAATTATCAAAAATTGGAAAAATCGCGGAAAAATTTTATTTAGAAATTCCCAATCATTTTCAATTTATAAAATTAGATAAATTTGTAATAATGCCAAACCACATTCACGGAATAATTGAAATTGACAACCGTAGGAACAGGGCACTACCCTGTTCGGCGCGTGAAAAACGCAGAAACGATAAATATTATAACAAAAATTATAAAACCGCGGATAAAATAATATGGCGAAGGCAATGCAATGCCACGGACAGAACAGGGCAGTGCCCTGTTCCTACGGATACGGATGATGATTATTCAATATTCGGGCATGTTACGCCAAAATCAATTTCTACAATTATCGGTTCATTTAAATCAATTATAACAAAAACCGCTAACCGTAAATTTTACGAAACAGGATTTGCATGGCAATCCAGATTTCATGACAGAATTATACAAAACAATAATGAATTAAATAGAATCAGGCAATATATTATGGATAATCCGTTGAAATGGGAAATTGATAGAAATAATTTAGAAAATTTGTATATGTGATTTTGGATAATATTAAACCGTAGGAACAGGGCACTGCCCTGTTCGGCGCGTGAAAAACAAAAAAATGATAAATTTTATAACAAAAATTATAAAACCGCGGATAAAATAATATGGCGCAAACAGGGTAATATACCACGGACAGAACAGGGCAGTGCCCTGTTCCTACGATTATGCGCGACAAACAAAAATTTGCGGGTTCTTATGCGGATAATAAAAAAACAATCATAGCCCATTATAATAATCAAAAAAATCATAGTTCAAAATTGTTATATTAGCAAAAAAATAAGCAAAAAATAAAAAATGCTTGATTTTTAATTTATTTTTTTCTATTATAAAAATATATTATTTCTAATAAACTAACTTAAAATATTATGGCAAAAGATAATAAAACCATTGCTATTAAAATTAGATTTTGGACAAATGATCTCCCTGAAAAAATAGGAAGAAAAAATGGTCAAATTCCTTGTTGGACATCAGGAAATGTATCTATTGAGGCAAACAGAACCAAGGGAATTAAAGCTCAAAATGTAATTTTTCATTATCTCGACGATATCCCACGTGCAGTAAGGGAAATTATGAAAAAATCTAAATTAACAGTTGTTGAAGATGTTGCCTATCGTTTAAGAGCGGAAGAAAGGAATAAGTGAAAATAGCTATTAAAAAAACAGCCCATTAATGTTAGGGTTGTTTTTTTTATAAAATTTTTCTACTCAACCTCAAACCACCCGCCTCTCGTCCTCCCAAAATTCTCCGGAAAATACATTTCCGAAGCCACAGCCGGCAAATGATGAAATTTGCCCGGGATTAAAACACGAACATAGTATTCGTATGTATAAGTGCCGGCGGATAATCTTTCTTTAAATAAAAACAAACGGTCGTCGCGCATCTCCACGGCATCGGGACGAATTTGCCGGCTGCGCTGCCAGTCGTGCCAGTTGCCGCCGCGGTAACCATAAATATTTTTATCACTTGGTTTTTTACCGGTTAAAGCCGCTTCATTTTCAGTATCCAAATTAAAATTAATCAACTCAACACCGGCCGGAATAAAATCCTCTATTGACACGAAGTTCCTTGCCTTGGGCGTGATTATTTTGATATGTCCGCGCAAAATATCTCCGACTTTAGCAACTGTTACCGGCCGTTTATATTCTTCATCATCAAGAGCGTATAACTCACGCGTAATAGTAAAGCCTTCGTCGCGCGGCGGAACCGTGTCAATGGGCAGAAAATATTTAAGCGAAATATCGTAGTAAAAATTATTATTAAGCTTGTTGCGGTTGGTCCGGTTGAATACCAGAGGAGTCATAACGCCGAATTGCATTTTATTCAGCGGCGTGACAATAGTATCTTGTTGCAGTATATTAGCCGGGCCGTAGTCAAATCGGCCAATCTCTTTATTGTCAAGCGCGACTCTAAGCTCAAAATCGGATTTATTCTCCTCCTGCCAGAGAAGATAATCAGCAAAGGCGTCAACCACGCTTAAAGTATTGTTGCTTGAACCCCAAGCTCCGTCCTTGTTGCGGCTTCTAAGCAGCCAGCGCATTATACCATCCAAGATGGCGTTATCGCGCTTGTCCTTGGTTAAAGCTTTAAGAAGTAAGGCCGTATTTTTAATCGGAGTTTCATAGTATTGCCAAAGCCAGGTTTTATTTTTTGACAAATAAGATCCGCGGGAATCTATTTCAATACGATTTTCCAAGGTATTAAAAATTTTTTGTTTATAATTGAAATTAAAAATTTTAGGATTATTAGTTAACAGCATAGCCAAATGAACAAGAGATGTATTACTAATATTTTCCAGAATAAATTTTTCATCCCATTCAATTTTTTTAATCCTGTCAATTAATATTTTGCTTAACGGTTTAATATTTTGCCATTGGGACAAAGTGTAAGCCGTAAGAATGACGGTATTTTTATTATCGTAAAAGCTATGATCATAATTAATTTTATTTTCTAAAAAATTATAAGCTTTTTCCAGTCTTTCTTTATCAATTTTATAGCCGGCCTCACGCAACTGCTTAAAAGTATTTACAAGGTGCAGGGTTAAATAAAAATTTGATTGTCCGTAATCATAATAAGTAAAACCGCCGTCGCTTCTTTGGTTTTGATATAATTTATTCAGTCCGATTTCAACCAATTCCTCAATGGTGTAAGTTTGGTCCTCGTATTCAATTTTTTTAAGTTCAAATTTATCGCCGATATTTTCAAGATTTAAACCTTTTTTAATAACTGCAATCGTGCTTAGTTTACTGGCGATTTGTTCGCTGCAGCCATAAGGAAAAGCAAGCATATAATTCAAAGCGTCGCTTAAAAATACGGCTAGCGTGGCGCTGGTTTTAATTGTTAGTTCACCTTTGTCTTTAATAATGTTGCCGGGCAAGAATATATATTCGCTTGCCTTGTCGTTCTTTGTATAACCTGCCGTGGCAACCGCCTCATAAGTGTCATTACGTCTGATTTTAATTGTTTTTTCCACTGTGTCTTCATGAATATTGTCTTGAGCGGAAACCGTAAATCTATGAATGCCGTCTTGCTTGTCTTGAGGAGCTGATACATTAAAATATATCGTGTTTGATTCTCCGTCTTTTAGGACAAGGCTTTTATTTAAATCATCTTCTAAATTAAAACTTGAGTCTGCCAATCTGATATCAAATCGTTGGTGTTGTCCTGTTTGATTATAAACTTTGGCTCCGATTGAAAATTTATCACCAGGAATGATAAAGCGCGGTTTTAGAGGCGTTAGCATTAGCTGTTTGCGGCTGGTTATTTCTTTATAACTTACTCCTAGCCTAGTGTCTTTAGTCAATCCGATTGATTCTATTTGCCAGGTAGTCAGATTATCCGGCAAATTGAATTTTATGTTTGCCTTACCTGCTTCATTCGTAACTATAACCGCGCGCCACAGGGCAGTGTCTTTAAATATTCCTCTTTTCTTTTTAGCAAGGTCTTCGGATTCGGCCCCGCCGCCGCCCTTTCTGCCAGTTTTTAAAGCTTTATCAGCGCTATTTTCTAATTCAATTTCATGCAAAACGCTTTTTAGATTAGCGGCTGTGGAAACGGTTAATGGCAAACCGCCATAGAAAAACATTATCGGATTTTTTTTCGGGTTGCCTTTCAAAGCCAAGACGCTTAAATCCGCCACTGCCACCGATAACTCTGTTTTAACTCCTTGGCCGGAACTATTTTTAACATCAAAATCAAGAATAACTTCTTCGCCGGGTAAATAATGTTGTTTATTCGGCTTAATTTGAATATCCAAAGTTTTCTTTTCGGTATTAATATTGAATTGAATTTTATTATACTTTACATCCGGTTCGGGCGATACTAAGACGACTGAAGCGTAAATATTAGGAATATATTCTTCAATTATATCAAAGCGATAATTATACAGACCCTGATTAACATCTATAATTTCATAATCAAATATTTTGCCTCTTTCAATTGAAACCAAAGCCTTGGCGTTCTTGTATGGAGATTTGATTATAAAACTGGCTTGATCGCCGACGTTTAAATTTGTTTTTTCAACTGCCAAATCAAGCGTATCATCATTGCTCGGTTCTATGTCAACTCGTTTTTCTCCATAAACATAAAGATTATAATGAGCGTTAGCCGTATTGCCTCTTTTGTCAGTAGCTTTAATGACAATTTCAAATTGCCCTTCTTCTTTTATGGAAAAATCACCGCGCCAATTGCCTTGTTTGTCGGTTGAGATCTTTTTCTGTTCAATCGGCGTTAATTTTTTCTCCCACTTATAATAATAACCGCCGTCCACTTCTTTGCGCCTATTTCTTACCCACTCCATTTTGTTGATTGTTAAATCAATATTATTAACGCTCAGCTCTTTGCCTTCAGTGTCAACGGATTTGATTTTAAGTTCAAAAGATTCGTTTTTGCCCAGAAAAGATTTGTCAGTTTTTAGCCCTAAATAAAATTCCGCGTTATGGACGATAAAAGATTTTTGCGCTGAAACTGATTGTCCATTCTCATTTTTAGCGGTAATATAAACAACAAAAATTTTACTTTTTCGCTCTTCGTCCTGGCCGAATAATTTATTAAAATCAAGCTTGTAGCTAATTTGCACTTTGCCATTTGCGTCTAATTCCGCTTTATTTCTTAAAATAAATTTATCATTATAATCGCATCCCCACCAGCACCTGTGCCAACTATTGCCAAAATTAAAATATTCGCCTTCGTATTTATCAAAATGATAATTTTGACTGCCGATACTGTAAGTAATTTCCCCGCCGTCCAATGGCACACCAAAATAATAGCCGGCCTCAATATCAAGCGTAAAAGTATCACCCGACATATATTCCTCCTTGTCAATTTTTGTTTCTATTTTAAACGGCGCCGGCACATATTCTTCTACGTCAAAATAGGAATAAGTGTTCTTGGCTTTGATTCTGTATTTACCGAGCGGCGCTTCTTTGGTTAATATGATTTTAGCATTAAAGGTGCCGAAGTCATTGATATCCAGCGCATCCTTGTAAATTTCTTCATTTTTACTGTTAAAAATAGTTATGGGAATTTTTTTTTCCTTAAAAATTTCATAATCACCGTCAAAGCCGACGCGGTAAAGCCCTTTTATATGCACCTCGTGCCCCGGACGATAAATCGGCCGATCAGTGTAAAGATAAATTTTTTGCGCGTTATAAGCTGAACCGCTATATCCGAATTTATTATAATAAGCCATAACAATAGCGTCGTTCCCATTGTCATCGCTTATTACGGCGCCAATGAGTTTATTAGCCGCTGTTGTTTCGGCTATACCGGAGTCGTTAGTATAAAAGGTCGCCGCCCTAACAACTGTTTTATCTTTTTGTTCTTGATATAATTCCACTCGCGCGTTTTTGATTGGTTTTAAATCAATCAAATCGGTAACCCAATAAAGATTATTAATTGAGGATTTTTGTTCACCTGTGAGATTTCTTTCCGGACGATTACCATTATGATCCACGTATCTTTCGTTAATATTAATCTTTTTTTCAACAACATTCAGGTTTGTTACAGTGATATAGGTTCTTTCGTTTACTTTTTGTTCTTTTTTGTAACGATGAACATATTTTGGATGAGAGAACGTTAAAACATAATGGCCGCGCGTATCTTCAAAATAATCTTTTAAATTAACTTGAAAATAATTTTTTATCCAAAAACGTTTAGGCAATTCAATTTTATCTTGTTTTATTTCAGCGCAATCATTTATTACGGATGCCGATTCCCAGTATTTCGGTTTATTTTGCAGGTGTTTGAGCATATCATCAGCCGTTAATTTGCAAATATGCAAATTAACAAATTCCATATTTTCAACAGCATAAGTCAGTTTTGTTTTGTCCGGAACCGTAACCGTGTAATCTTTTTGAAAATGATAAAAATTCAGATACATTTTCGGCATTGGTCCGGTCGTGAATTTAACAACGCGTGAATCTTTATTGTTAAAATGATCAATTACATTAATATTAACGGTATATTCAGTTTTAGGCATCAGCCCGTATTTAATTCTGCTTTCAAATTCTCCTCGCTTGCATTTATAATATGTCCCGCTATAATTTTTCGGCACCAATACCGGCTTATTCCAGCTTTTATATTCATACTCGGGGCTAACGGTTAAATAATCGTCTATATCTTCTTTGGCAGGAGCGGTAAGCGGGCTATTGCCACAGATTATGAGTTCGGTTAGGCTGCCACTGCCCGCCTCGTCCGCCGGAATAGTGGAATGAATTCGCAATTTAGGAATAGCCTTGGCGTATTCAATAATTTTTTCTTTATTGATTTGCAAGCCGTCAAGATTGATGATTTTTTTAAATACGATTTCCAGATTTTCGGAATAATTCACCTCATTACTTTTGAAAGTAAGATATATCCGCGCCTTGTCCGGAATTTTTTCGCATTCGGATGTTTTGGCATAATAATAATCGTTTTCCGACTCTTTGCATTTTTCCCCATATTCAATGGAAACAAGTTTATCAGATTCTATTTTGCTTTTATCAAGATTAATATTTTCATAAAAGTCAACTATCAATTTGCCTTGGGCGTCAAAAAAATCTTGCGCGGCGAAATTTGTTTGGTCCGATGTAGCGCTGATGCCGCTGATGATATCCGTAACATTAATGTTAATTTGTTTAGGCGCTTCAATAATAATATCGCCTAGCGCAGGGTAGGCTTTGTTAATTGTTAATTCATAATTATTGGTAAAATCCCAAAGTTTTTTCCGCCCATGCCGGTCTTTTTTATTATAAATCAACAGCGTTGATTCGTCTTTTTCTTCCGTGTATTTTTTGTCCCGCGGCTCGTAAGTTTTTTTAACGCCGTACTCAACAATAAATTCAATTTCTTTATTAGTAGTCGTGTTAAACAGTTTTATTTCATCCTCGGTTTTCTCAATATCTATTGGCTGGTTGAATTTAACGCGGATCGGCTGGTTGTAGATGGTTTTGCCTGTATGCGCGTATTCGTAGCGAAGTTTTCTGGTAATAAAATTATGAGTCATCTCACTAACCAAGAGACCGTCCATTGAAGTAAAACACGGTTTTATAATAACACTGTAATTGGCCGATGACATTAAGGCTTCGCTTGGTTGAAATTGCAATGTTTTAGTGCTAATCCATTTGAATTTTCCTTCTGTTGTCGGGTTAATTTCTATCGGCACATCTTTTTCATACACAACATCAAGAGTGGTTAAAGGCACCATCGGACGGTTAAAAATAATTGTAATATCGGATTTTTCATGGGTTTCCGAATCTTTTTTAGGAAAAACCGCCGCTATCTCAGGATCCTCGTCTATTAAAAAATCTTTGCCAATCGTACCGGCGGGCGAATTCAATGCGACTGAATAGTATTTGCCAACCATAAGCTTTGTTTTCGGCTTAAAGATAATTTGTTGCTCTTCAACATTGTCCAGCCATTGCCCCTTGATTTCCGGAGTAAACACAATGTTTGTTTTGGCTTCCTCGCTGTTTACATCAGGCGGCAGGTTAATGGCGATATTCGCGCCTTGCGAAATTTTATCGTTTACCAGCGTGTAGGCCTGGGCGTATTGAGGACGCGGGCTTAAATAATCGGAAATTTTTTGTTTGGCTCCTTCTTTGCCAATTAATAAAAAAGCGGCCAGGCCGCCGATTAAAAAAATTAATAATATCCCGATAGCGATTATTATTTTATTTTTCATAAAATTTGCATTTTAAAGATTAAATTATGTTGTTTTCGCTTAAATTATAGCATATTTTTTGCGTGATAGACAAATTTATTCTTTAATAGAACGCCCGCCAACCATAAAAAAGAACGCGCCAAAGCGCGTTCCTACGGTGGTAATACACGGCAGAATATTTACCTGCCGATAATCTTATCAATTATTCCGTATTTTTTGGCACAGGTTTTGTTTTATTATTTTATTCAATCTCCCCAACATCAATTTTCCTTATATCGCTGTTTGTAATTCCAAGCCCGAGTTCCCGCATGACTTTAAACGCGTCAGCCAGCCTATTTAAGATAATAACCTTTTAGATCATTTGGATTAACATAATATGCCTCGTCGTTTTGCTCAACATCCAGCATTATTTTTCCTGATAATTTGTTTGGGAATTTTGAATTAAGATAGTTGTTAAGTATTTTTGGATTAAGTCCTGAAACATTAAATATTGCTATGGTGGCTTGTTAAATTAATTATTTTTTATGAAGATAATATAAAATTAATCCCGCATTCAAAAACAACCCTATAATAATACCTATAAAAATAATAGCTCCTCCCATTTGCATAATAATTGACCACCAATATTCCATGCTAATAATAGTATTTATTATGTGCAAATTGAGACATGTATAAGCTAAAATTGTAATAATTTCAAAAACTTTTTTTATAGAAATGTTTTTAATTTTTTCTAACATAATTTTATTATTAAATTTATATCTTAAATTTTATATTTTTCTAATTCACTAATTTGAAAAACAGTTTCATCATCAACATGACAAGCTCCATTTTTAATAACAATTTTTTTAATCTTATTATTTTTATTCAGCAGGTCATTTATCATTTTTTCTATATCAAATTGCTCTCTAATCCTCGACTGAAATTTTTTATCAGAACCCGAAGATGGCATAACGATTTCTAAAGCAGGAATCATCGATCCTGTAATTTCCAAAATAATCACATCATCAACTCTAAATTTATAACTATCGTTAACTTTAGGTATAGATTCAATTTTCATATGTGTAAATTTAGTTAGTTATATTGATCAATTACACTTATGCTATATCACGAGTCCGTAATCTTTACAAAAAAGGTCTCCCGTAGGCGGCGACCCTTTCGGATCACCCAATGCCCTTTCGGACAAAGACCATAAACACAGTACCGATCAGAAAACCGCCTTTGTGTTTATGGATTTCAACCATACCTCAAACAAAAAATCCAAGGGTTAGGCTAATTAAATTGTTTTATTATTGATTATAAATTAGCAAAAAATACGGCAAAAGTCAAATTTGAAAAAATTACATAAAAACATCAATAACAAAATATCCCGCTTTTAGCGGGATTTAAAAAACGTAGCATGGGCATTCATGCCTAGGCGGAAAAATTAGGATAACTTTATTTTCTATCATTTGCGTATAAAAAATAACCAATCAATTCTTATATTAAAAACATGCTTCATCACTTCCCAAACAAACCTGATGAGTTAAATTATGAAATAACCGCGGGGCAACAGATTGATTCAATTTAAGAGATTTTTTTGCTATCACTAATCTTAAATTGTTTAAACATACTTTTTGAGATTCATTGAATGCCTCTTTTGCGGAGAATCCTTGAAGTAAAGAAAAAACTACTTTAAACGCGGGTTCAAGAAATAAATTTGCAATTTTGTCTTGTGATTTTTCTTTATTAGGATTATTAATAAACGCAAATTTAAATTGTTCTTTATAACCAAGATATGCCAAAGCTCCTATTTTAACGGACCGTGGCCCTAATTTTTTGCCAGAATCGCAAGCCAAGGCGTGTACAATTTTATCTTTAAGTAATAATTCATTTTCACCGCACTTTATTAATATGCCTTGATCAAAACCAAAAATAGAGTCATAACTGCCGTGTCCGTTAAAAATAACTAAATGAGGATTTTTTCTTTCAATTAATTCAGTTAAAAAAATTCTATTTGCTGCTTTTTTGTTTAATTCAAAAATTTGTGTATTTGTTTGCTTTTTGGCAAAATTTACAACTTTTTTATGCCAAGCGTCTAAATATTCCGTAACCTGATCATCGGCCGGATTAGTTGCTATTACAATTCTGGTCATACTCATATTGCCGCTTCGTTTAATTTTCTAATTAAAGAGCCGTCTTTTAGCGCCCTTAAAAAATTCATTTCGGTTTCAATAAAATCTTTTCCAATTTGACTATCTTTTTTAATTTCATTAATAATTCCATCTCTTGTAAAACTTTGAAAATTACCGCCGCTTGCGAAAGACATTTCAGGGATAAGAGCTTCTAAGCGGGCAATAACTATTTCTTTTTCCCTGTCTTCAATGGTTTTATTTTTATTAATATTATCTGTCATTTTTATTAAATTAAATTTAGCTCTTTTAAATTGGCAAGTATTGACCGGCTTGATTCCGTGTCATTTTTAATCGCGAAATAAGCAACGTCCCAAGATATTGGACCGCCATCGTCTAAAACCAAAATTATATTATTTCTTAAATTAATAGGAACATTGGAATATGTTTTAAAAAAATCTTCTTTTAAATGCTCCATATAAATTGAATTTATAATGCTTATAATTACATTATACAATAAAATATGCTAAAACCAAAATATTCACTTCCCGATAACCTTATCAATTATTCCATACTTCTTAGCCTCATCCGCGGTCATGAAACGATCGCGGTCGGTGTCTTTTTCAATGGCGGTGATTTTTTGTCCGGTATGCTGGGCTAAAATTTTATTTAAGCGATCTCTGATTCTTAAGATGTGCTCGGCGCGAATTTTAATATCGCTGGCCTGGCCTTCGGTTCCGCCCATTATCTGATGAATCATTACTTCGGAATTCGGCAGAGCAAAGCGCTTGCCACGGGCTCCCGCGGCTAAAAGAGTGGCGCCCATGGAGGCAGCCATGCCCATGCAGATGGTTGACACATCGCATTTCACGTATTGCATGGTATCGTAAATCGCCATGCCGGAACTGACGGATCCGCCGGGAGTGTTAATATAAAATTTAATATCCTTATCTTTGCTTTCGGCATCAAGAAAAAGAAATTGAGCGATTAGAATATTGGCGACATGATCAGTAATCACTTCGCCTAAAAAAATTATCCGGTCTTTTAAAAGACGTGAATAAATATCGTACGCGCGCTCCACGTGTCCGGTTTTTTCTATAACTGTTGGGATTAAAGGCATATTTTTGAATTTATGATTTATACCCGTCAAGCGAGTACAAGTGATTTATAATTTTTGATTTATGATTTATTCCTCATGATTTTCATTTAAACTACTTTCCACCCCGTCTTCGTTTCCTCCAACCGCCCGTCAAGCACAAATCCCGCCGCCTTAGGGTGTCCGCCGCCTCCTAATTTGGCGGCTAGTCCGGAAATATCAATATCTGGGCGGGCTGTCCTTAAAGAGCCTTTGATTTTGCCGTTTTCTTCTTCTCTTAAAAATAGCAGCGCGTTGACTCCGCTTAAACTGCTTAAAAATCCGGCAGCGCCTTCCAGATCCTCGTCGCTTGCTTTATGCTTAATTATATCTTTTCTGCTTAAAACCGTAAAGGCAATATTATATTTTTTATTTATTTTTAAATTGCTCATTGCTTCTCCCCAAATTTTCATGCCGCCAATGCTTTTGTTGCGCCAAGTATGTTCCAGAATAACAGGGAAGCGCGCGCCGCGCAAGAGCATTTTAGAAGCGATTTTTATGGTTTCATCTGTTGCCGAAGGATATAAAAAATTTCCAGTGTCAGTTAAAATTCCGGTTAATACGCAGTTAGCGACATTTTTGTTGAATTTAATATTATTGACTTTGAAAAAATGATACAAAATTTCCGCGGTGGAAGAGCTTTCCGTATAGCGGATTTCCAAATCAGAGTAATCATCAATTTTAGGATGATGGTCAAACTCTATGACAAACTGGTTTTTATCGCGATTGCTTATTTCTCGGGCAAGCGCTGTCCGCGAAAGACTGCCGCAATCAAGAGTGATAATTAAATCAAATTGTGAAAAATTAAATTTATTCTTATCGGTAATAATTTTTTCAATATGCGGCAGAAAATTATAATGTTGCGGCGCGGGATCTTCGCAGTAAGCGGTAAATTTTTTATTCATGCCGATTAAAAGCTCGGACATGGCGCAAGTTGACGCCAAAGCATCGCCGTCCGGACGATTATGGGTAACTAGCAGAATGTTGTCGGCTTTAAAAATTTTATGCAAAGCCTTGATATAATGGTTAATTAATATCATTTTTTTTTATTTCATCAAAAACTTTATCAATATCCAGAGCGTATCTCTCTTGCTGGTCTATTTCCCATTTAAAACGGGGAATTCTTTTTAAATTCAGTTTTTTCTTCAATTCTTTGGCAAAAAGCGTATTATGATTTTTTAATTCGCGCAAAGCTGATCCTGAAAAATTTTCCGGCAAGACCGAAATTCGCACGGAAGCGTTCTTAAGATCAGGAGAGCATTTAACTTTGGTAACGGTTATAAGTCCGTCACGCAAATATATTTCCCTGGAAACCAAGGCTGCCAGCTCTTGCCGTAAAAGTTCATTTATTTGCAGTATTCTGTTGGACATTATATTTTTTTAGCAACTTTCTCTTGCTTATAAAAATGAAGGATATCGCCTTCCTGAATTACGCCGCGGCCTTTGAACTGCAATCCGCATTCCTCGCCAATTTCGCAAGAGCTGACATCCTGCTTGCCGGATTGCAGGCGCGTAAGTTCTCCGCTGTCTATAAATTCTTTATCGCGATAGATATCAATTAAGGAATTTTCTTCCGTCTTGCCTTCAATAATTTTCCCTCCAAGGATTTGTCCGTCTTTATCGGTTCTAAAAATAGCCAGCACTTTTAATTTGCCCAAATCAACCCTCTTAAAAGTCGGCTCAATAATTTTTCGCATTTCTTCTTTTATATCATTAATTAAATCATAAATAATGGAATATGATTTAACGGTAATATTTTTTTCGCGCGCTAATTCCTCCATTACCGGCGATATTTTAACATTAAAGCCGATAATTTTCCCGCCGCAGGCTTCGGCCTGCTTGATGTCGCCTTCGGCAATGTTTCCAAGTCCTTTGTAAATTATTTTCGCTTGCGCTTCACCCGTGTTTATTTTCATTAAAGATTCTTCAATTGCTTCAGCAGTCCCCAAAACGTCGCTTTTGATTATTAAATTGATTTTTTTAATATTTTCATCGTCTTCTTTTTGCGGCAAAACGGAAACTGATTGTTTTTTGGCTATGCCCTTGATTTTTTTATGTTTGATTTTTAACCCTTCGCCCGCTTCAATCATATCTCCGACTTCCGGCATGCCCTTAAGCCCGAGAATTTGCGCGGGTGCTGCCGGTCCGGCTGAATCTATTTTTTTTCCCAAATAATTATTTAAGCATTTTACTTTGCCGATATTAATATTATTTAAAGTAAGCCGGTCGCCGTTGCGCAGCGTGCCGTTTTGTATAAGGACTGTCGCGATCGGACCGGCGCCTTTATTGATATGCGACTCAATAATAGTTCCGATTGCCGGCGCGTTCGGATTAGCGATAATATTTTCCGCTTCGGTTTTGGCGCTTAAAAGCACCATGTCCAAAAGGTCGTCAATTCCGATATTTTTCAAAGCTGAAATCGGAGCGCAGATGGTTTTTCCACCCCAATCTTCGGGAATAATATTGAGCTGTTTTGATAATTCCTGCTTTACTTTATCAATGTTAGCGCCCTCTTTGTCTATTTTATTGATTGCGACCACAAAAGGAATTTTAGCGGCTTCAATAATGCGAAAAGCCTCAATCGTCTGCGGCTTAACCCCGTCATCAGCGGCAACTACCAAAATGGCAATATCGGCAATGCGCGCGCCGCGGCCGCGCATGGCGGTAAAAGCTTCGTGTCCCGGAGTATCAATAAAAGTAATAGCTTGTCCTTGCCTTTTAACTTGATAAGCGCCGATATGCTGGGTGATGCCGCCGGCCTCGCCTTCCACTATCTGCGTTTTGCGAATCGCGTCTAATAGCTTTGTCTTGCCATGATCAACATGTCCCATAACTACTATTACCGGCGGACGGGCAAACAGCTTGTCTTTATTTTCAGCGCCCAAGGCTTTAAGCAATTTATTTTCTTCTTTTTCTTCTTGCTCCTTTTCTTTTTCGCGCGTAACATTCAAACCCAGCTCGGAGCCGACAAGCCAAGCCGTATCATAATCAATTTTTTCGTTTATTGAAGAAAAAATTCCGTTTTTCATTAATTCAGCCAGAATGGCGCTTAAAGGCAGCTCTGTTAAATTTGAAAAATCCCGCACGGTAATAAAGCTTGGCACTGAAACGGTTTTTTTGACTTCTGTTTTTTCAGCGCTTTTCTCCTTTTCAGCTTCAGCTTGTTTTTGCTCTTGCAGTTTTTTATGCTCAATTTGCCTTTTTAATTTCGGCCATTCCTTAATAATTTTACGCGCGACATTACTATTTATCTTAATCGCTTTTCTCCCAATATCAAAACCCAAACCCGGCAATTGCTCGCGCAGTTCGTTTGGAGTAATTTTTAATTTTCTAGCTAATTCAGTTACATTCATGGATAACTTGTTTTTAATTTAACAAATTTACAATTTAAAAAAATAAAGACAGTTATACTGTCTTTATTTTATTAATATTACAATGTTAGCCCGAAAAAGTCAAGGATAAATTTTGTTGATTTTTAAATTTTATCTATTCCAAATATTCTTTACGATTTTCCAGCCGTATTTCGCGGTTATAATGAGAATTAAAATATAAAGCGCGTATTGGAATATCAGGAAAATGGCCGCCAGCAAATTTATGCTGATATCCTGGAAAGTTCTATTGATGTCGCGTACGAATTTTTTGATCGCCATTTTCCAAGAGTCTTTTAAGTCATCAACATTGACATATTTATTTTCATAAATATTAACATTAAAATATGTGTAGTCAAGCCTGTCCAGCTGTTCAGCTTTGGCGCGGCTGATGCGATCCAACTGGACAGATATATTGATTCTTTCCTGTGAAAGGCGCTCAATAATTCTTATTTTTGAATCAATGATTTTCGCAAGGCTTTCCGCGTCGCGCGCCTGCGTAGCAACTCGGCTGATTTCATCATAAGAATTAATCGCATTGTTTAAGGTATTTTCAATGGTTTCTTTTTTCTTTTTTAAAATATATTCTTCTTGCGTATAATCATCAATCATCTTTTTAATTGTGCGGGTGTTTTCCACTAAAGTTTTTGGGTCAAGTCCTTTGATTACTCCCAATATTTCTTCTTGATAGTTTTTTTCAACTTTAAAATAAAAATTACAGCCGGTGTCGTACTGATTTGAGTTTTCAAATATCACATAGCTTTTTGCTTTTAAAGCGGCTACTCGCGCGCAAGTATTTTTCAAATCTCGGGTTTCAACAGTGCTAGCGTATTCGGTAATTTCATAATCTTCGGCTGTATTTCCCGTACTGCTTTTGTGTTGCTGCGCGGGAGCAACATTACGCGCAGAAAGCTTGGACTTAAGTGCGTAATCCCTACTAGATTTGACTGATTCCTCTCCGTAAGACATGCCCGTGTCAAACCCTCCTTTAGAATTACCTAAGCTTAAGTTTTTTCTTTCAAAAGCGTTAAAAGAAGATCCGACAATGCGAAACAAAAAAACCAAAACGATCACGCCTAGAATCGCCAATCCGCCGATTTTTAAAATCTGCGAAAATTTTAAATTGTACTTGTTTAAAAATTCCATAAATATTGTATTATTTTTTATATTTTTATTTTAGCATAATTTTAATAATTAAGAAACCAATAGCCAGCCAAGAATTTAATCGTAACTGTTCACTGAGTATTCCGCAAAGGCTATTATTAGCTATTATCTCGCTGCGGAACTCGCTATCGCTCAAACAGTCCTCGCTTCGATAATAGCCAATAATAGCCTTTGCTATATTTGTGCGTATATTTGTCAGTGAGGTTACGCTTAATCCGCTTGCAATTTTTATATATTTATGTTACTCTTAGCCTAGATTTAATTATTTTAATTCAACCCTTTCTTGGATATGGTTCAGGCAGGCATATCTCGGTTAGAGGCAAAAAAAACAGATGTTAAGCAAAGAAGCTAAACAAAAAATTATTAACAAATTTAAGATCCACAAAAACGACACAGGATCTTCACAGGTGCAAATCGCGATTTTAAGCGCGGAAATTGATGAATTGTCAGGACATTTAAAACAGCACAAGCATGACCATTCTTCACGCCGCGGTTTATTAAAAAAAGTCGGCGAAAGGCGAAAACTTTTAAAATATTTGCAAAAAGAAGACGAAAAGTCTTTCATGGATTTAGCTAAAAAACTGAAACTGAAAATCGCTAAAAAAATGATTGTAGAGGAAGAAGAAAAAAAGAGAGTAGAGGCTGAAGAATTAGCCAAAAAACAAGAAAAATTAGCTGAACAAGAAAAACTAAAAGAATAAATAATATATATGATAAAACACAAGGAGCAAAGAGTGGGTGTATTGGTGGATGTCTCCAATATGTACCACTCCGCTAAAAACTTATACCACAAACGGGTGAATTTTAAAGAAGTATTAAAAGAAGCGGTCGCGGGCAGAAAATTAATTCGCGCTATCGCATATGTAATACGCACGGAAACAGAAGAAGAAACGCCGTTTTTTGAAGCGCTTTCCCAGCAAGGCTTTGAGGTAAAAATGAAAGATTTGCAAATTTTCGCCGGTGGCGCGAAAAAAGCGGATTGGGATGTCGGCATAGCTATGGACGCGATCAAACTTGCCAATAATTTGGATGTGATAGTATTGGTATCAGGCGATGGCGATTATTTGCCCTTAATGGCTTATTTGCAAAACACAAGCGGCAGTTTAGTAGAGGTAGTCGGTTTTAGGCAAACAACATCCAGTAAATTAATTGAAGAAGCGGATGATTTTATGAATTTGAGTGAGAATAAGAAGTTTTTGTTAAGATAGTCAAGAAATTTTTAATTTTATAATTTATAAAATTAAAAATTATAAAATTAAAAAATTAAACAAGGCTTTGGCCTTCAGATAAATAGTTCTTGTGAGATAAGCTCACCAGTTCTGTAATCTGACGGTCAAGCGAAATCAAAACTTAACATTTAGTTTATTAATAAAGCTTAAATTTTAAATTGAAAATTGAAAATTCTAAAATTATTTAGAAATTGGAAATTGGAAATTGGAAATTTTAGAACTAAATAAAATAAAGTATTTGCTGGGTTTGAAAAAATTATATGGAGAAGAAAGAACAAACTTTCTCAACTGAGTGGCTTGGCCGCACTCTTACATTTAAAACAGGCCTTTTGGCTAAACAAGCAGACTCTGCCGTGATAGTGCAATACGCGGACACGGTTGTTTTGGCTACCGTAGTTGAGGCCAAAGAAGAGCGGGCAGGCATAAATTATTTTCCTTTAATGGTTGACATGGAAGAAAAGCTATACGCCGCCGGCATTATTAAAGGTTCTCGCTGGATTAAGCGCGAGGGCAGGCCGACTGATGAGTCAATTTTAACCGGACGGATGATTGATCGTTCAATCAGGCCGCTTTTTGATGATTCATCAAGAAAAGACGTGCAGGTGGTTTTGACTGTTTTATCGGCTGACAAAGAAAATGACCATGACATCGTGTCGTTGATTGCCGCGTCAGCCGCTCTTTCAATTTCAGGAGTCAAGTGGGCGGGACCGATTGGCGGAATTCGCGTTGGACGGAAAGACGGTAAATTAATTTTAAACCCGACTTATGAAGAGCGCGAAGGCGCTGATTTGGATTTGATTGTTGCGGGAACTCCGGAAAAAGTAATTATGATTGAAGCCAACGCCAATGAAGTTAAAGAAGATGATATGTTTGAGGCAATCAAACTCGGGCAGAAAGAGTTGCAAGGAGCTGTTAATTTAATTAAAGAAATGATTAAAAAAGTTGAAATCAAAAAGACAGAAAAGAAAGAAGAAAGAAAAAGCGTTGAGGAACAAGAGGACGAAAAAGAAAAAGAAGCCTTAATTGAAAAAGCAAATAATTGGTTAAAAGACAAGGTTAACAAAATTTTGTTTGATAAAGAATATTACACTAAAGGCGAAAGAAAACTCGCTGTCCAAGCCATTAAAGACGGTCTTGACGAATTTTTGTTTGCGGAAGGAATTGGAAAAGATAAAAGAAAATTCGCAATCAACGCAAGCGTTGAAAAAGCGGTTGATTCTGAAATTACCCGCGAGCTGGTTGAAAACGAAAGGCGGGTTGACGGCCGCAAATTGACTGAAATCAGAAAACTGGAATCCGATGTTGACATTTTGCCCCGCAATCACGGAGCAGGTCTTTTTTCCCGCGGTGAAACTCAAATAATGAGCATTGTTACTCTTGGAGCGGCCGGATTGGCGCAAAATTTGGAAGGAATTGAGGGGACTTCCGAGAAACGCTTTATGCATCATTATAATTTTCCGGCTTTTTCAGTCGGTGAGGCAAGGCCGAACAGGGGACCGGGAAGAAGAGATATAGGACATGGCGCTTTGGCGGAAAAAGCTCTTGAACCGATGATTCCGTCCAAAGAAGATTTTCCTTACACGATTCGGGTCGTGTCGGAAACCCTAGGCTCAAACGGATCATCTTCAATGGGCGCGACTTGCGCTTCAAGCTTGGCGCTTATGCACGCGGGCGTGCCGATTAAAAAACCGGTAGCAGGCGTTGCGATCGGTTTGGCCTCTACTGATGATATGAGCCAATGGAAAGTATTGACTGACATTCAAGACCTGGAAGACGGCAAAGGCGGCATGGACTTCAAAGTTACCGGAACCCGTGATGGCATAACAGCTATTCAGCTTGATACTAAAACCAGCGGATTGACTGAAGATATTATTGAGCAGGCATTAAAACAGGGGTATGACGGCCGCATTAAAATTCTTGATGTGATACAAAAAGCCATTCCCGAGCCGAACAAAGAGCTTTCACCGTATGCTCCGAGAATTACCAGCTTTCACATTGATCCTGAAAAAATTCGCGAAGTAATCGGAACCGGCGGAAAAGTGATTAATGAAATTATTGCCGTTTGCGAAGTGGAAATTGATATTGAAGATGATGGCTTGGTTATGGTTTGCGGAACCAATGCCGAAGGCGCTGAAAAAGCCGTCAAATGGATAAAAGATATTGTCCGTGAATTTGAAGCAGGTGAAATTTTTACTGGTAAGGTTGTCCGCATTTTGGACTTTGGCGCTTTTATTGAATTAATGCCGGGACGTGATGGCATGGCGCATGTCAGCGAATTAGCTCCATACAGAATTGGCAAGCCATCTGATTTTATAAGTATTGGAGATGTTGTTACCGTCAAAATAAAAGAAATTGACGAAAAAGGCCGTGTTAATTTAACAATGAAAGGGCTTAAAGAAAATGAGGCTTTATGGAAAGACGAAAAAGGCAAACAGGTTGGCGGCGGATTTGGCGGAGGCAATGACAGATTTAATAATCGCAGCAACAGCAAATACAGCAATAATCGCGGATCCAGACCTGGTGGAGATAGGGGCGGGTTTAGGAGATAAAATAGGCTAGATAAGCCAAGTTATAACATCAATAAAAACACCCCGATTAAACCGGGGTGTTTTTTTGACTTTATAGAAATTTGATTTAAGCTTTTTTAATCTGAACAGCCGCTGTGCCTTTTGGGGTATCGCTAACCTCAAAAGTAACCGCATCGCCTTCTCTTAATTCATCGAATTCAACTCCTTGAAGTTCAGAAGCATGAAAGAAAACATCTTTGTCTGAACCTTCTTGAGTGATAAATCCAAAATTTTTGTCAGTCAATTTTTTGATTGTACCTTGCATAAAAATTTAGAAATAAAGTTTATTAAAATTAGTAAAATTAAGAAATTCGACTTTATTTCTAATGTTTACTAAACTGTGACGCCAAGGGGAATCGAACCCCTGTTACCAGGATGAAAACCTGGTGTCCTAACCACTAGACGATGGCGCCCTTAACGTTTGCTAGCGGGGGCAAAAATAAATAGCCCTAAATTAGGACTTAAAAATATTATATATGAATAAAACAAAAAAGTCAATAGCAAAATCCGTAAATTTCTAAATTATAATTTCTAATTTCCAATACAAATTTTTGCTATTAAACAGTTAGATATTATAATTTATAATTTAGAAATTCTACTATCGTCTTGTTTAAGCTGTAAATATTGATAAGCCGCCAAGGCCGCGATTGTCGCTTGTCCTGTTGCAATTGTAATCTGTTTAAAATTACCGACAGTAACATCGCCGGCGGCAAACATGCCCGGAGTTTTTGTTTCGCAGTTTTGTCCGACAATTATTTGACGCCTTTCATCCCGCTCCGTAAAATCAGCCACTAAATCAGTATGCGCCGCCCGTCCTATTTCCACAAATACGCCATCCAGCGCTATTTCCTTTTCTTTACTGGTTTTATTATCATAAATTTTAATTTTTTCAACTTTTTCTTTGCCGATTATTTCTTTTAGTTCCGTATTTAATAAAAATTTAATGTTTTCTTTTTCATTAACTTTGTTAATCAAAGCCTCAAAACCTCTAAATTCTTCCCGTCTATGTATTAAATAAACTTTTTTAGCTATTTTTGACATAACTTCCGCGGCATCAAGCGCGGCATTACCGCCGCCGACAACCGCCACTGTTTTATTTCTATAAAAAGGCCCGTCGCAATTAGCGCAATAAGAAATTCCTTTTCCGTTAAATTCATTTTCCCCTGGAATATTCAGCCGCCGCGGAGTTAAGCCGGTTGCGATTATTATAGTTTTACTTTGGTATTTTTCTTTTGCCGTATATAAAATAAAAGAATCATCATTTTGTTTTTCAATTTTCTTAACTTCGGTAATCTTTATGTCCACCCCCAGAGCCTTAACCTGCTCCTGCATTTTTGTAATCAAATCATAACTCTCAATACTTTTAAAACCCGGATAATTTTCTATTTTTGAAGCCAAAGCAACTTGTCCGCCAGGTTCTTTCGCGATTATTATTGTTTTCATTTCTCGCCTGGCGGCATATATTCCGGCAGTAAAGCCGGCAGGACCGGCACCGATTATAATTGTATCAAACATCATTCTAATATTTTAATTATTAATATATAAATTATCACCAAAATTTTTTAAATTTTACAATTTTACTAACATTTATCCCCTATTTATCCCCTATATTTTTTTATTTAATATTAGTAAAGTTGTATACTTCTGTCTACGTTTGTGTGGACTTATCCACTAAATTATTAAATACTTAAGTCTACGTTAATGTGGACTTATCTATTTGATAAATTTTGATATGATAATTATTTTAATATTGAGAGAGTTGTAAAAAATTTGAAGAGACAAACCTTGTTATATTAGCAGTGTCTATATATTTTGATTCATCAAAACTACTTTTTAAAATATAGACGTAATACATAATTTCACTTTGACAGTGGTATATATTTTAATAAATCCGTGCGTGCACCGCGTAGCTCCTATATTGCGTAAGCAATAGGAGCGAAGTGGTGGACCATAAGGGACTTGGAGAGGCGAGCCTCACACCATCTGCTAAAATGTTTATAGAATTTTTATACGTTATTTTTAAAAAACAGATTTATTTATTTGTCTTATATAATCAATTGGTTTCAAGCTGCCATTATAATCCACATAACAAATATCCCCAAAAAGGGGGATATTTGTTATGTGGACCATAAGGGACTTGAACCCATGGCCTCTTGCATGCCATGCAAGCGCTCTAGCCAGCTGAGCTAATGGCCCATTTTTTATTTTTGTTCTGTACGGAACTTGATATAGCTTTTAAGAACGTTCTATATGGAACGGTTATATTAAGAAATTATGCTAATATTACACCACATATTATATGTTTTATAAATTTAAAACTTTACATTAATACAAAAATATGTTATAATATATACTAATATTAGCAAAATAGTGCCCCCGAGAGGAATTGAACCTCTATTTGAAGCTTAGGAGGCTACCGTTCTATCCAATTGAACTACGGGAGCTAAGGGCGTTTAATAAAATAAAGGTTTTTTCGTAAAAATAAAAAAGCCAAACCCAAAACAACACAAAACGACAAATCTTGTCATTTTCCTATTAACATAATATAGTATTTTTTTTAATTTTGCAACAAAAAATAACTTTATTTATTTTAAATAAGTAAATACATTCAAATTATTACAATAAATCTTTAATATTAGCAAAATTATTTGTGGCCACCTTAGTATAAATTTGCGTTGTTTCCAGCCTTGCATGCCCTAAAAGACTTTGAATATAACGCAAATTAACATTATTTTCCAGTAAATGTGTTGCGAAACTATGTCTTAGGGAATGAGGGCTTACGTTCTTTTTAATTCCCGCCTTTTTAGCTAAATCCGTTACAACTTTTTGCATGCCTCTGACATTCATTTTTTTAGCAATTTCAAAACTTTCAAAAAGATACTTAATCGGCTTATATTCCAACAAATATTTTTCTATATTTTTTAACACAACCTGTGAAATTACTGTAATTCTATCCTTTTTGCCTTTTCCATTTTTTACTAATACACACTTTCTATTAAAATCTATATCATTAATTTCTAAATTTCTTAATTCGGATATTCGCAAACCGGTGCTGTATAATATTTGAACTACTAATTTGTGTTTTGTATTATTGCCGGCACCAATCATTTTGACAATTTCTTGCTTTGATAACACAACTGGCAATTTTTTTTCTTTTTTAGGGCGTTTTATTCCTATTTCTCCGGAAAAAAACTTTCTTCTTAATATTTGCCCGTAATAGAACTTCAACGCGTTAATCGCCTGGTTAACTGTTGAAGTTGATTTTCCAGAATTTATTAAATAATCCAAATAATCTTTTATATCTTGGCTGTTTATCTCTTTGGGCGACTTTTCGGCAAATCTTAAAATTTCCTGATTATAGTATGCGTACACCTTTACTGTTTTTGGGCTAAAATTGCGTAATCTTAACTCTTGTGCTAACATATAAATAGGATCTTTGCTTGGATATTTATAATTTCCATTCATACCCCTCCTTGATTAGAAATTTATAATATAATTTTAGCTTATTTTAAATAAAAAAACAATAAGTGCAGATATCACTTGTTGTACGAAATAGCAAATAAATTACTTAGTTTAAGTTTATGCCAGAAAATATAATTATTGCATTAATCTCGTTTGGTTTTGGTTCTGTTGCCACGTTGTTTATAAAATACGCATTAGATAAAAAACAAGAAAAATCAAAATCAGAATTTGAGCATAAAATACGTCGGTATAAATCTGCGATGATTTTTATGAATTGTTATTTGAATCCTAAAAATATTGTTTTTGTGCAAGATTCACACCCTGATATTCAGTCAACTGAAGATATAAAGGAGACCTTAATGGCTGAATATTATGAAATGATACTCTATGCGACAGACGATGTAATTGAGAATGTTAGGGATTATATAGCATCGCCTTCAAATAAACAATTCATAAAAACCGTAAAGGCTATGCGCAAAGACCTATGGGGAAACAGAACCAAATTAAAAGACGAGAATCTTGAAATACAAACTAAGTAATTTATTTGCTACTCTCCGCTTCGCTCCGCCCTAGCTGGTCGTACAACAACGCGATAAGCGGTTCAGGAATTTTTCCTTAATGATAATAATAATGAGTAAAAAATTCCTTCTCCCAAATTTTGATTCCTAATTAATTTAATAAGGAAGAATCAAAACTTCGCTTGATCGGTAAATGTTATATGAAATAGCCAGAAATTTTTATTTTTTAAATTATTTTTTGGCAATTTTTTTCAACGGTCGACATAACTTATTAAATAAATAATTATAATTCAACAATATGGAACAAGAATCTAAATTATCAATAGACAAAAAAGAAATGCCAGAGATAAATAATATCAAGGTCAATCTAGAAAAATTACTTAGTAATAAATTTTTATCAAAACAGCCCGTTACATATGATGACGTGGACAAAATCATAAACGAAAACTTTCCTTCTTTAGACAGAGAAAATTCGGATTACCCGGAAAAAAGGGATGACAGAATTGTAATATTGAGACCCGGCATAGAAGATTTTGTGAAAAAATTTAATGAATACAAAGATGAATTTAAACCAGAAGGTCAATCTGAAGAATACGATGCTATCAAAAATATTATTACGGACAGAGCAAAGGATATGTTAAAATACTTTATTGATTTCCTATCAGAGAATTGCCTTGAAAAATTAGAATCATAAATTGCCAAAAAATAATTTAAAAAATAAAAATTTCCGTCTACATCACATAACACGGGATAAGCGGTTCAGAGCTGGCACGATTTTATATTTACATTAATGAATTGTGCCAGCTCTTCACCCAAATTTTTATTTTTCTTTTCTTGATTATTATAATAAGGAAGAAAAATAAAAACTTCGCTTAATCCCGAAACGTTATGTGAAATTGAAAAAGAAAAAATATTTTTAATTTTAACAACACAATACTATGACAAACGAAAAATTAATAGAAGAAGCAATTCAAGTTGTACATTCTAAAACCATCGGTAACTCTGAAATGGGTGATGTTGGTTGCGCCTTAGTAACGAATAAAAATACTATCTTCAAGGGAGTCTGTATTGATACCAGTTCTGGGATGGGATTTTGTGCTGAACATACTGCCATCAGTCAAATGATCACTCAAGGCGAATACAAAATCAAAAAAATAGTCGCTGTTTGGAAAGATGATAAAGGAAGTGTTTTTATCCTATCACCTTGTGGAAGATGTCGTGAGTTTATGCATCAAACAAACAAAGAGAATCTTGAAACAGATATTATTTTAGATAAAGACAAAGTAGTTAAGTTGAAAGAATTGCTTCCTTATCATGATTGGTGGCAAAAAATAGGATAAAAATATTTTTTCTTTTTCAACATCACATAACAACGCGATAAGCGGCTCCAAAAAAATTCCTTAATTATAATAATAAGGAGTAAATTTTTTTTCCGACCCAAATTTTTGTTTCTCTTTTCTTTATAATATATAATAATGAGGAGAAACAAAAACTTCGCTTCATCGGTGATAGTTGTACGAAATAATAAAAAGCCTCCTTAAATAAAATAAAAAATTAATAATTTTGGCAATTTATTTTTGTAATAAATCATATGAAAAATGAATTAATAAAACACGAGGAGATTCCTCAAAAAAATCAAAATGAGCGTGAAAATTTACCTGATGTCCATGGCGAAAAAGTTAATGAAAATTATCGAATACTGAAAAAAGGTGCTTTGAAATACATTATTAACAATGACGGCAAAATTGTTAGCGAAGGTTATCATGAATTTGATATTTTTAAACACGATAATGTTATTGCATTAATTGGAAGAAAAGGGGCGATGCAAAATTTACTTAAAACGCCTCAAAATCTAGATGATTTTTTTGAAGAATCTCCAGAGGATTTTCACGATATCTATTTTGATGATAGCTTGGGATTAATGATTGTTTCAACTGGTGCGATGAATTATGTTCTTGATATGCAAACTGGCCAAAAAATTAGCAAAGGGTATCATGAAATCGTTAAACGAGGTGATAAACTGTATGGACAAATTGGCGCGACCGAAGAAGAAATAGAATTTATCGCATCAAAACAAATTCCAAATACAAACCAAATTGAAAATAATAATCAATAAATTGCCCCAATTATTAATTTTTTAATAATAAGGAGTGAAGCTTTTTATTACAGCACATAACAACGCGATATCTGGCTACATAAAATTTTTTAATATTAATTATAACAATGAGAAAAATTTTATTTCGACCCAAATTTTTAATTCTCTTTTCTTTATAATAAAATAATAATGTAGAGAATTAAAAACTTCAGATATCGGTATTCATTGTACGAAATAAATTTTTTATCTTAGTGGCGGTTTTAATATTCAGGTGATTTGAACACGGCGAAAATTTGATTTTTTTATTTATTAAAAAGGGGAAATAAGGTGTTTTCTCCGCTGTCGCTGCGAAAACGATTTATTATTTAAAAAGATGAATCACATAGAACAAATAAAACAAGAAAGTATAAAAGAGTTTGGTTCAGAAGTTACGCAAGATGGATATAGAAAAATTGCCGAACAAGGTTTTTGGAATAGTGAAGAGATATTAATCAATAAATATTTTAAACCTAAATCAAAAATTCTTGATATTGGTTGCGGATCCGGAAGAACAACTATTTCGCTACACAAAAAAGGCCTTGAAGTAATTGGAGTTGATGTCACTCCCGAAATGATTGATACGGCTAAAAAAATAACTTCATCAAAAAATTTAGAAATTAATTTAAGAGTTGGCGATGCGACTCATCTTGAATTCTGTGACAATTCTTTTGACGGAGCAATATTTGCCAACAACGGCTGGGTGCAAATTCCTGGAAAAGAAAATCGTCAAAAAGCATTGAATGAAATATACAGAATATTAAAACCATGCGGTTATTTTATTCTTACTGCCCACCAAAGATATTACGCAGGATATTATTTATTTCTCTGGATAAAAAAATGGGTAAAATTATACATTCTAAAACCGCTTGGATTCAAAATTGAAGAAATTGAATTTGGAGATTTATTTTTTAATAGAAGTTATACAAACGCAAGACAATTCATTCATTTCACAAGTCGGAAAGAAGTAGAAACACAAATTAGAAATGCCAATTTCCAAATAGAAGATAGAAGAACAATGGGAAATATATCAAAAGAAGATGCTGATTTAATGAGAGGATCGTTGTCAAAAAACTTTAATTCTTATAAATCACCGTTTTTTTATATTTGTAAAAAAATAAAATAATAAGGAGTTTTGGGCAAAGAGCATTCACCCCTTCACTTCCCCTCTGCTCTTTGCCCAAAACAAAAAAATTAAATTTTCTATTAGAATAAACAAAGTTTATTTCATTTAAAACCAGATAAAAAATTTACATCGTACAACAACGCGATAAGCGGCTCCAAAAAAATTCCTTAATAATGATAATAAGGAGTAAATTTTTTTTCCGACCCAAATTTTTGCCTCTCTTTTCTTTATAATATATAATAATGAAGAGAAACAAAAACTTCGCTTCATCGGTATTCATTATGTGAAATATTGACTAGACGTTTTTATTTGAAAACGTTTTTGCGGATAAAAAAAACATTGCTATTTTAAAACAGATAATTAAATAATCCCGTCAATACATCACATAACACCGAATATCTGGTTCCACAGAAAAGAAAATCACAAATATTCTTTAAAATTAAATAGCCCTTTTTTGAAATTTTTTTAAAAACAGAAAACCCACCAAAGCGAATTTTCTGCTGGTGGGTTGTTAGCACATAGCGATTTTAACTGTTGGTTTTTCCAATTTTTCCCAACATTCAGGGTCAAAGGCTGTGTTATCCTCATTTTCCTTGACACTATCTTTCGAATAGTGAAGTCCTCCATATTCATAGGTGCAAACTTCAGCACAGAGAGCTTCATCTTGACCACCATCTTTTTGTTCAACAATTAAATCAGTTTCATCAGGTAAATATGCAATACCTTCTATAAATCTGCGCAGTCCTCCTAAATTCATGGTAGCTCCTCCTCTTTTTTCGATTGATTATTGATTTGATAATTTCATTATTACATATTTTATTGATTTAGTCAAGTCAATTTGGTAATGTGTACATACATTTTGCAC
>JAGLYP010000016.1 GCA_023132155.1 Candidatus Parcubacteria bacterium | reverse complement strand
CCAAGGGTTGGGCTGTTCGCCCATTAAAGCGGCACGCGAGCTGGGTTCAGACCGTCGTAAGACAGGTCGGTCTCCTATCCACTATGATCGCGGAAACTTGAGAAGGCCCTTCCCTAGTACGAGAGGACCGGGAAGGACGAAGCTCTAGTGTACCGGCTGTCCCACCAGGGGCATTGCCGGGTAGCTACCTTCGGTTTGGATAAGCGCTGAAAGCATATAAGCGCGAAGCCGTCTTCAAGATTAGGTTTCATAGAATCGTCGGAGACTACGACGTTAATAGGCTCTAGGTGTAAGCGCGGTAACGCGTTCAGCCGAGGAGTACTAATAATTCATTTGATTTTCCCACATTTTTGGTTTGAAAAAATAAAAAACATCATTATTCTGGTGGTTCTTGCGAGTGGGGTACACCTGTTCCCATCTCGAACACAGAAGTTAAGCCACTCAGCGCCGATGGTACTTGGGCCTGTGCCCTGGGAGAGTAGGTCGCCGCCAGAATAATGGTGTTTTTTTGTTGAAAAATTATTTCATAAGTGTATAATAATAAATATTAGGATAAATTATAATAATTATTCTTATAATTAATAAATAGGATATTATGTGTGGAATATTCGGTGAAGTAAGCCTGTCAGGAGATTGTTTAAAAAGAACAATTAACGGCATAGGAAGCCTTGAACATCGGGGCTATGATTCCATGGGCGTGGTTTACAAAACAAAAGAAAAAACCAATATCGCAAAAATTATTAGTCCGGATCAAAGTAAATCAGCTAATGATTTGTATGGTGAAATATCAAATATTGAAGATTTTTGTCCTGTTGCCTTAGGCCATACGCGCTGGGCGACTTGCGGTAAAATTTCGCTTAATAACACTCATCCCCACAAAGGAGAAAAAAGTTATTTGGCGCATAATGGCAACATTATTAACGTCAGCAAGCTTAAAAAATTACTTGGATCTGAAAAATTTGTTTCTGAAACCGATTCGGAGGTTGTTGTAAAATTAATTGACAAATATTATTCCAAGTCAGGTGATTTAATAAATTCAATTGAAAAAGTTTTATCTTTAGCGACTGGCGCTAATAGTTTTGTATTGTTTAATCAAGATTTTCCCGACAAGCTGTTTTGCGCCAGCAAGGGCGGTCCATTGCTTTTGGGTAAAACAAAAGATAGCGTCATTGTCGCCTCTGATCCTGCCGCTTTTTTAAGCAGAGATGTGAAGCGAGAAAATTTATACAAGATAGAGCATATTGTCGCGGTTTCTCATAATTCATGGGAGATTATTGAAAAAAAGCGAGCAAGCGAAATTGTTGATCCTTTTTTGGATAATGGCAAGGGTGATTATCCGCATTACATGCTTAAAGAAATTTTTGAACAGCCGCAAACAATTAAAAATGCTTTAAACGGCAGAACAGAATTAGACAGAGGCAACGCTCATTTGGGCGGCTTGCATGATATAGCGCGAGATTTAAGAAAAGTGGAAACTTTTCATTTTGTCGGCTGTGGTACCGCGTATAACGCGTGTCTTTACGGAGCAGCCTTGTTTAATCGTTTTGGCATAGACGCGCGCGCGTGGATTGCTTCTGAATTTATTTATAACCATCCCTACATAAAGCCGAATGACGCTTTTATTTTTGTGTCTCAATCCGGTGAAACCGCCGATACCATTGAAGTGATTAAAGAAATAAAAATGAAAGGAAATATTTGCTTGGGAGTAGTAAACGTGCCTGATAGCCGCATTGCCACGATGACGGATGCCGGCGTTTATATCCAATCGGGAATTGAAAAAGGAGTCGCGTCAACTAAAGCGTTTTTAGGTATGATTTCTGTTATTTTGCTTTATGCCGTGTTTCTGGCCAGACAAAGAAAAATGACAATTGACACCGGTATTGGCATACTTAAAATGGCGCGAGAATTACCGAAAATGATTGCTTTAATATTGGAACAGGAAGATAAAATCAAGAAAATGGCAAAAAAAATTCTTAGATTTGACAATATGTATTTTATGGGAAGATCCATGAATTATATTATCGCGGAGGAAGGCGGACTTAAATTAAAGGAGATAACGTATAAGCACGCGGAAAGTTATCCTTTGGGAGAAATGAAGCACGGTCCCTTAGCTCTTATATCACCGGATTTTTGTTCAGTTGTTATTGCCCCCAATGATTCTGTTTACGCGGAGAGCTTAGTGGGTATAAAAGAAATTCTTTGCCGTAATGGAAAAGTTTTTATTATTACGTCTGATGATTATGATTTTGACCTGCCGCTTGATAATATTCGCATTCCGGCATTGCCGCAAAAATATGAATTTATGTATCCCTTTTTAACGGTAATTCCTTTACAGCTGATTTCATATTATATCGCGGTTGAATTAGGCCTGAATCCGGATAAACCGAGAAATTTGGCTAAATCGGTTACTGTAAATTAGTTAGTTATAAAAAATTAGGGGTTTCCTTTTGGAAAGCCCCTTTATTTTATTTAGAAAAAAAATAAAAAACATAGGTAAAATTATACCCTGTTTTTATTTTAAAATAAAAATTTATTTTTTTGGACTGTATTTATTGCGCTAAGAAAGCGGAAACCGTTATGATTGTAAATCCTCCTAGGCAAAAACCAAAAAATAGAGCCCAAAAAATAATTGAGTATGAATCTATTTTTTTCATAAGTATTTTTTAAAGTTATTTATATTATCTATATTATACAATATTTTGCTAAAAATTAAAAGCAAGTTAATGCGAAAAAATAAATAATTTATTTTTATTATAATATTGGGCTATTTTCTAATGTTAATTAAAATGCTAAACTTAAAATATAGTATTTTTAATTATTAAATAGAAATATGCAAGTAAAAAATATTGAAACAATAAAGACTTTTCCACATAGCATGTTTAAAGAAATTTTTGAGCAGCCTCAAGTGATAAAAAATATTATTGGTGAATATGTGGATAAAAAACGGAAAGAAGTAATTTTTAATGATCCTGATAAAATATTAAAAAAATTGAAAAAAATAAATAGAATAATTTTATTAGGCTGCGGAACGTCCTATCACGCGGCTTTGTCCGGAAAGTATATGTTTTCCGAATATCTGGGGATTGAGGCGGAAATAGATTTGGCTGATGAATTTATTGCGAGAAAAGTAAAAACCGATTCCAAAACTTTGGTTATTACAATTAGCCAGTCAGGCAAAACCGCTGATATCATTAGGGCGGTTCGCTTGGTAAGAAAGCAAAAAAGTTTTGTATTAAGTTTAACTAATGCTTTAAATTCAAAACTTGATTGGCTGGATAATTTTACATTATATAATCAGGCAGGCGAGGAAAAAGCATTGGCAGCTACTAAAACCTATACCTCGCAGATTTTGTTATTTATATTGATTACTCTTTATTTGGGCAAATTGCAAAAAAAAATTACCCCGATGTTAAGGATAAAAATAATTAATGGAATAATCAGGCTGCCTAAAAAAATTAACCAGATTTTAAAGCAGAATGTTAATCTGCAAATTGTCGCCAATAAATATTATAAACTGGATGATTTATTGATTTTAGGAAAAAATTATCAATACGCGAGCGCGCTAGAGGCGGGGTTAAAGTTAAAAGAAACGACTTATATGCATGCCGAAAGTTTTGCTTTGGGAGAGTTTTTGCATGGTCCGGTGGCAATTAGCGGCAAGAAACGCCCTTGTCTTGTTTTTGCGCCCTTGGGAAAAAATTATAAAGAAGCCAAAGAAATGATAAAAAAATTGAAAAAATTAAAGAAAAAAGTGATAGTAATAACGACTCAAGGGAATAGGCAATTAATAAGAATCGCTGATAAGATAATTTACACCCCAAAGACTTTAAATTTATTTAATCCGATTCTTACTATTATTCCCATACAAATTTTAGCTTATCATATCGCGGTTTTAAAGGGAATAAACCCGGATAGGCCGAGGAATTTAAATAAGTATGTAATATAAATTTATGCAACAAATAGCAGACTTTCACATTCATTCCAAATATTCCCGAGCCTGTTCTCGGGATCTGACTTTGGAAAATATAGATAAAACTTGCCGTATTAAAGGGATTGATATTATCGGCACCGGAGATTTTACTTTTCCGGATTGGTTTTTGTCTATAAAAAATGAGCTGGAGGATATCGGCGGTAATAAAAAGCAAGCAGGTTTGTATGGGCTCAAATCCGCGCCGGACGAAAAAGTAAAATTTATTCTAACAACAGAATTGGCCTTGATATATAAGAAAAATGATAAGTGCCGGCGGATACATATGGTTGTTCACGCGCCAAATATTGAGGCAGTGGAAGAGTTAAATAATTATCTGGATAAAAATTATAATATCAGAAGCGACGGTCGGCCGATTTTGGGTATGAGCATTGAAAAATTGTGCGGACTATGTTTTTCAGTTAATCCGAAATTTTTAGTCTATCCCGCGCATATTTGGACGCCTTGGTTTGCGATTTTCGGCTCAAAGTCCGGTTTTGATTCTTGGGAAGAGGCTTTTGGCGAGTATGCGGATAAAATTTTTGCTTACGAAACCGGCTTGTCCAGCGATCCTGAAATGAATTGGCGCGTAAGCGAACTGGATAAATTCACGGTGCTTTCAAATTCAGACGCCCATTCCTTGCCGAATTTGGCGCGCGAAGCCAATGTTTTTAATTTGGAAAAAATTGATTATGATGAAATTTATGATGTTATTAAAAATAATATTCGTAGAGCCGCGCCGCGCCGCGTTTCTACCGCGAAAAGCAATAAATCATATCTAGACTACACAATTGAATTTTACCCTGAAGAAGGCATGTACCATTATGACGGGCACAGAAATTGCGGCGTGTGTTTTACACCGGAAGAAACAAAAAAACACAAAGGAATTTGTCCGAAATGCAAAAAACCGGTGGTGGTGGGGGTTGATTATCGGGTTAGCGAGTTAGCGGATCGTCCGGCAGGCTTTAAACTAGAAGGCGCGCATGGGTTTAAAAAATTAGTTGGATTAGAAAAGATAATTGCCGAAGTTTTGGGGATTAAAAGCCGTAAAGCCCAAAAGGTGCAAATAGAATATAATAATATGATAAAAGCTTTAGGTCCGGAATTAAAAATATTAATTGATGAGCCATTGGAAAATATTAAAAAACACGCGTTGCCTCAAGTAACTGAAGGAATTAAAAGGGCGCGCGCCGGAAAATTAATTATTGAACCGGGCTTTGACGGGCAGTATGGTGTGGTTAAAATATTTAGTGAAAAAGAAAAAAGTAAGCAAGGGAAATTGTTTTAATTATATGAATGAATTCAAAGAAGATATATTTAATAAAAAACAGACAGAAGAAGAGAATGATGATATTAAAGAAGATTATTATTTAGAAATCAGTTTTGAGGAGAAAAAAAAATTAAAAAAAGAACTTGAAAAAAGAAAGAATAATTTAGGAAAGATTGATTTTGAATTTTGTTTTACTGATAACGAGAGCTTGGAGGAGGTTTTACAAAATCAAGACATATTTACCCGCGAAGATATAATAAGCGAAACAATTAGCCAAGGTGATATTACAGTAGATCAGCTTTTAGATTATTTTGTTTTTACAAAGCGCCCAAAAAATAAATTTGTTGTCATAGAAAGTTTGCTTGGGTTTTCCGATGATAAAGACCAGGAAAAAATTAATAATTTTTTGGTAAATATAGCCTCTTCTTATAGGGAAGATGAAGATGATTACGCTTTTGCTAAAGGCTCTAAACTGGAAAGATTTTATCTTCAAGGTTATTGCGAGGGAAGATTGCCATATACAAATTCAAACGCAAGGACGATAAAATACGCGGCTATTAATTCTCTTGCTAACTTAAATGATGATTATAAGGAAGACGCTTTATTGGAAACTTTTAATAATTATCAATCAGCAAAAACAAAAAAACATGACAATAATTTTTCCGCCACAGGCAGCGCGAATATATATTCCAGCACAATTTTAAGAATTTTAAGCCAAAACGGTTCAAGAAAATCAATTGATTTTGCGATTGATTTTATAAAGAATAATGATTTTTCCGTTAATGAGAGTGCTAAGCTCTCTGTAATTTTAACAGAGATTGACGCCGAATATTCAGCCGGTAAATTACTGGAGCTTTTAAATGATAACTCTCTTGCAAAAGAAAAAAAGGAGTTAACGGTTTTCGCGCTTTACCGTCTTGAATTCGGACAGATTGGGATTTCAGAAAAAGGAGTAAAATACTTGGGAAAGATGTATGATTTAGAGCAGTTAAACAATCCCGATTATTTTGTTCAGAGATTGACCGCCAAGGGGGAAATGGGGGTTTTTGATGATAAACGAGTGTTGCAAAAGTATTTTAATTTAGACGATTTAGCCGGAAAAGAAAAAGCGGTTAAGCCCCAAGTTCATGATTTTGCGTATGAAACTTTATTTTACCCGAAAGAAGGAGAAACAGAGAATGAAAGGATGGAGAGAGAAAAATGTTTGCAAGAATTTAAGGAAAATTATTTTGATTTTTATGACGATGATTTTTGGCAAAAAACAGGAGTGCGGATTAATAATTTGAATTTTCGTGAACAAGGCTGGTTTTTAATTTTTTATAAGCATTCAAATGATGAAATCAAAGAAGAATTATTGGATTTTGTTAAGAGTTACGGCGAAAACGGCTTAAAAACATTTATTTCCTTGGAATTTGGCGAGGATATGGGAGAAAAGATTTTGGATATCGGCAAGAGTTTAAAAGATCAGCCGGAAATTGCCGATTCAATTTTTCATAAATATGGAGAAATTATTGATTTGACTAAGGCCGCTGAAGATCAAGCAAAAGTTTTATTTGGAAAAGAAAAAGATATAAGCGAAGAAGATATTGATGATATAATTAAAACGCTTATGGCAAAATCCGATAAGATGTTAAAGCATTATCACGGCAAAGTTACCGAGAACAAAGAATATGATGAGCAAGAATTGACTGATGAATTAAAAAAGATAAACGGAAATATTATTTTGCTTAATCAGATATTAAAAAATATGTCTCGTGAAGAAATCGCCGAAATTGATTTACGGGAAATTTCAAGCATTGAAAAAATTGAAAATTTGCCAGCTAAAGAACTTTTAAATAATCAGGAGCTGCTTGATAAAATTTTAGAAATAATTGAAAAACAATTTCCCCCTGGCGATGCGAAAGCCTTTGTCAATGAATGTGAAAACAATGAAAATCTTTTAATGACGATTGTCTTGGCTAATAATGAAATTTTGTCATTTTTCGGAAAAGAAAATAAATCCGATAATATTGAATATATAGATTGGTTTATTTCCAATCCGGATGCTCCGCTTAAGGGGCTTGGCGAGGCAACTATCAGGCTTGAGTTTAGTGAGCAAGAAAGCCAAGACAAATTATATTATGCCGTGGTTAAGCCTCATGTGAAATCTTTTGCAATAATGGTGGAGAAATTGGGTTTTGTTTCTTTTGGCGGTTCTACAAAAGACGAGGAATATAAGCATCATTATGCAAGATGCAGAAAATTGCCGGAAGATTTTGATTTTAAGAGCAAAAAATTATCCGCGAAACAGGAAGAATCATTAATAAATTCCATTAAAGAGACATGTAAAAAGCCCGAGAGTGTCAGCGCTTTGCTGTTTGGCGGTTCCGCTTATAATATATGTAAAATAAAATATCACGGACAAACAAGCTTTGATGACATAAAAAAAATCGATCCGGACGGATGGCTGTTAACGGAGATAGAAAATCAATATGAAAAAGGTTTTGTGTTAGCTCGTTTTATTCCGGAAAGCAAAGACAAAGACAATCAAATTCACTATGTTGTTTTTGAAAAGGACACCGCGTTGGAAGATAGTGAAAATGAACTCTGGGAAGTAATTAATCACGGTCTTGAGGAGAAGGGCTTAAGAGCTTCCACTGAAGCTCAAAAAAAGCTTTCAGCAATTGGCTGATAGCTTTATTTTCAATAATAAAAGCGAAGTTCATGCCGTTTTCCACGGTAATTGTGCAAAATTTATTTTCATAAACGAAGAGTTCTCCTCCGGGAAAGTCAAGGGGCATATCTTCAGCTGAAGCTAATTTGGTTTCTCTTAAATTTTTATCATCATTTTCTTTTAAATTCTTTCCCGCTTCGGTGTTAAAAGCGATTACTCTGGTTTTTACATTTTTGCGTGTTCGCTTTTTTACAAAATCGGCAAAAGCTTGTTTCATATTTTTTTCGTGTTTTTCAGGCAAGACTTTGACAAATGATATAATTTCAGAGTCAGGTTGAAATTTGTCGGATATGCGTTTTAACGCTTTAAATATTCCTTTTTCACCTTCATAAAATTTTATACCGGGTTTATTTCCGGTTAAATTAAATTGCGATATCAAATCAGGCAAAACATCGTCAAATGTGTGCCTGTTTTTTTGTATGTTTTTTTCTTTGATTTCAAAAAGATTTTCAAGTTTGGAGGGGTGCTCCGCCTTGAAGAAGCTTACCTGATTGGGTTTGTCATTTTTTTCAACCAAGCCTAAATCATGCAATTCATCCAATCCCTTATAGACCACTCCGCGCGGTCTTTTTGTTTTTTTGGCAATCAGAGAAACCTTAAATTTGCCGTTGTTAAGCAGGAATTCATATATTTCAGCCTGAACAGAAGTAAGCCCCGCGTTTTTTAATAAGTTTTTATACATTTGATTATAAATAGTAGCTTTTTAAATATTTTTTTGGGTAATCAATTTTTAGCATATTCCAATTGTCATTCCAAGGGCGCGAAGCGCAACCTGGAATCCAGGGGAGCGAGAAATAAATAAACAATAACAAATAAGTGTAGTTTGTGCATTTTACTCCTGGATCCCGGATATTTTTATTTCCGCTATCGCTCCAATAAAAATTCCAGGATGACAGAATTGAGTGTTTTTGATTTAAATTACAAAGAATATAATATTCACAAAATTATTTAAAGAGCCTAAATAATTAAAAATCTATTATCATTATAGCATAATTAAATATTTTGTCAATATGCGAAATGACAATAATTATTAATAAATATATGGTTTTTAGACTGTTTTGTCAAGTATTTAGCTAACATTTAATATATTATGTTACAAAAAGACTTGACAATATTCTAGTATTATGCTATGATGATATATCAAGTTAAGATTGTTCTTTACAACTGAATAATACAGATACAATGAGTTAAAAGCTAAAAGTTTGTAAAGTTGAAAGTCGTAGATTCTTTTTTTGTTTATAAATTTATCTGTGATTTAAGATAATAAATATTTTATTGTTTTTAATCACGGATAAATTAAAATAAACAATAAAATAAACAATAAAAAAAGGAGAAAAAAATGAAATTTTTGAAAAGATTTTGGAGTATTTTTTTTCACGGCACAAGCAGTACGAGAAACAGCGAATGCTGGCGGCTTGATACGAACGCACATCATGCCCCAGAGCATGAAAGATATCTGTCTGGCGGAAGCTGTATTGCGGGAATTTTCTTTGCCGGGTTTATGAGCATGTTGTCAACACCCTTGGCATTTATGTTTACAGGAATATTAACAATGGACATGAGTCCTTGGACATGGGCAACGATAGGAACAATATGGCTTATAACCACACCGCTATGGCTTGTATTTTTTTGTTGGAGACGAATTACAACCTCTTGGCATTATGCTAAAAAGGGATGGACGGCATAAAATAAACTCAAAAAACGAAAGGAGATATAAAATGAATATTGATACTCAGTGGTATGTGCCTATGTACACAAAGGAAGTAACAGAACCGAGTCCGATAATAAGAAAGTATTTCAGAAAAATGGCGGAAGGGAGTATTCTGGAGTTAGAGGATAAAAGTTTTTTTTCGGAAGTCCATATTTGCGAAGAGCAAAAAGAAATGTTTGTAGTAAACCAAGGGAGGGAAACGTTAAACGGAAAATTTTCTTTTCCTTGTATCATGAAAGGCTGCGTGGTAATAACTTTTAAAAGTATAGGTGGCGAAGAAATAAGAGTATACGAAATGAATCGCCAAATTGCCCTGAAAGAAGTTTTTTATCTTAAGGGTAAAAAATTTGAAGAAATATTAGGCAGTTTTGGACAAGAGAAAATAGTAGTAGAAAAAGGTAGCGATAGGATCAATAAAAAAACCCAGAGGAAAGTTGCGGGGCATCTAATTCACCGAGTAAAAAAAGAAAGCTCTAAACTGATTCCTCTAGCGGACGAAGAAATGGCAGAAATGGTTGACGCCATTAGGCGAAAATCGCATGAAAGCTACAACGATTTTATATCTGGAAAAATAGAATTTGAAGTAGCTCAAGGAGTGTTGGAAGAAGCGGTTTCGGATTTGTTAGCCCTGAAAGAAATGGCGCAGCCTAAAAATTCCGATAGTATTACTTTCTATGATATTCTCGGTGTTGAGGCGGATGATTCCAAAGAAGAAATTTCCAAAGCCTATAAAAACTTAATTAGGCTTATTCATCCGGACACGGCGCCGAAAGGGGCAGACGAAGCGGCAGACAACATAACCTCGCTTGTAAATAGCGCTTATGAGAATTTGGAAAGGAGGGTGGCATGACTTTAGAGGAAATTATGGATAAGGCGAGCAACGATTTTGAGTTGGAAATTAAAATGGCCATTGGTCGTTCGGTGAAAACGGGTGGAGCTCTGGCAGATGTAGAAGAGGAGCTTATTGAGATTTCCAAAAAATTAGAGAAAGCCGGTGTTTGCAGTTATGATGATTTTTACACCGCTTTCTTAAACGCTCATAGTGAGATCATTGGCAAAATGATGAGGAGGAAATAAAATGGCATTACTGAGATTAGTAAAAAGTGGCTCAGGGCAAGAAGTGGTTTCGGCATCTGCGCAGTTAAAGGCAATTAGGGCAAAGTATTTACCTGATCCTGATACAGTCTATATGTTACTGGATTGTTCAGGAAGTATGGCCGGAGATAAGCTTGGGCAGGCAAAAAACGGGATTGCAAATTTTGCCAAAAAGACTGTTATTTCCGAAAAAAAAGTAGGCTTGGTTACGTTTTCAAGCCAGCCTCATTTAGTGGAAATGGGTGCTCTTAGCGAAGTAGAGGCTAACGGCTCAACCAATATGGCCGATGCTATCGCCATGGCTGTTGAAAATATGCCAAAAAGTGGCGACAAAACAATCGTCATAGCCACTGACGGCGCACCGGATAATCGGCAAAAAACTCTCAAGATCGCGTCCTCTGCAAAAGAGTGCGGAATTAAGATCATCTGCATAGGAACAGACGACGCGGATAAAGAGTTTTTAAAGAAACTTGCTTCCCTGAAAGATTTGGGAATTAAAGTTTCACAAAGGGAGTTTGGAGAAGCAATAGCCAATTCAGTGCTGTTGCTTAACTAATCTGTATTATTTATTCTCTCTCGCAAACAAAGGCGCGTTTGCGGACAAAGAGACAACAGCGCCAAAAATTTAACGGGTGAAAGCAATATTTAACGCTTTCACCCGCTCAATTGAGTTTATTAGTTTGAGTGTTTAGTTTAAATTAGTAAATTTATAGAGATTGTTTTTAACCCATCACTAACAATCAAATGTTATACTATAATATTGAAGCATATATGTTTTGAAAGAAAATATTTTAATATTTTTTACCTAATTTTAGCAAAATGTATATAAAAAAGCAAAAAAGCCCTTGACAAGCGTTTAATTGTATGCTAATGTTACAAATCAAGCAAAAAAGAGAAAACCGGTTTTAGCGGGTCAGGCACGACAAGCATGGGGATTTTCTCGTTTGGATTTTTCGGTTCTAGAACTAAAAAATTTCATACGAAAATTTCTTGCCTAACCCGCTTAAGCCGGTTTTTTCATTAAAGATAAAAAATAGAACAAGAAACCGAGTTTCCAATTTTTTTAAAAAAAATTGGAAACTCGGTTTCTTGTTTTATTCGTTAATGCTTTCCTTACTTGAACTGGCGGTTTTGTTTTCACTTAATTCTTCAACGCCGACTAAGCATACAGCGCGCCAAGGAACGTAATGAGATTTGAATCTTTTTTCAATAATATAATCTTCATCGTTTATTTTTTCTTCTGCTTCTTTTTTTTCTTTGATTGCGGATGGAGGATTATTTTTTGAATAAGTTACCGTGTAGTCAAAATAAGCATCGGCTCCGTTATGCGCGTGTTCGGTGCATTTTTTTTCTCCGGGTTTTAAATCAAGGGTTTTGATTATTTTGGTCGGACCCGGCCTTGCTATATTATAAATAACAGGGTAAGTATGCGTGGCAGTTCGCCCATCATCAGTTCCCCAAAAATCAAAGTATAAATCGTCGCCTTCAATACGTGATTGGATTAAAATATGGTTTTTTGTGTCATTGGCAAAACGGTAATCAGGCCAAGGGTTGTAAATGGTGGCATCGGTGCCGGCAGGTTCGTAATATGAAACCCGATAAGAATGATTGCGGCGCATTGTAACCGGCAGTCCGGATTCAATCGTAGAGCGAAAAACCGTAGTTCCGATTTGGCATAGTCCGCCGCCGTATTCAGGTATGGTTTTATTTTCCTTAATAACAAGTTCCGGCAGATAGCCTGATTTCGCGTTAATTTCGCCTAAAGTCTTAACTAAAGAGAATTCATCTCCGGGCTTAATTAATATGCCGTTTAAAGCATCCGCTCCAACCTTTATATTATGTCGCCTATTTCGCGGAGAACCGGCAAAACTGGAGTGTCCGGTGCCGATAATTTCCGTTATGCCAAAACCGTTTATTTCGGATGTGTTTAATTTGCTTTTTTCAACGAGCGCTATTAAATCCACGCGGCTTGAGGTGGAATTTAATAAAATATTCTCAATAGCGCAGGCGCTGTTTTTTGCGTCTAAAGTCAATCCATCCCGTGAAACTTGAAATTCTTTTACTTTGCCGTCAACAATTTCAAATTTGGCGTCAATCGGTTCAATATTGATTTTCGGGGCAATAAATTTTTCAAGATAGGCGCTGGTTGTGGCAATATTTAGGCCGACAATGATTTTTTGATTATTTTCTTTAAGCGTTAACCGGCTTAAAACGTCATCATGGTTTAAATTCCATTTATTATTTTCATGGAAAAGTTTTAATGGCAGGCGGTTAATGATTTTATTGGCTTTAGCCTCAATGTTTAAGCAATCTTTTTCAAATATTTCCGGATAATTAATGTTAGCGCTAATTTTAATATTTTGATCGCTTAAATTCGCGAGATTATTTTTTAATTGTTTTAACGCTTTTTCATAATCAAGAATTTGTCCGTATTCTTCTTTTTTAACTGAAAAATTTAAAATTTTACTGTATGCTTTTTCTTCGTATGTCAGTTCGGCGTTTTTAGCCGGCGTGGCAAAATGAGAGAAGTTATTATCAAAAAAAGCATTAATTTCATCTTCATTTATTGTGAAAGTTATTTTTAGATTCGTATTTTTAAGATAATTTTTAATGATTTGTAAAATATTATTTTTAATATTATCGCTTCTTCCGATTTGCATTGCGTTGGATATGCTTTTTTCAACATCAAAATTAACAATTTGATAAACTAAATCACTTTCCACGGACGCAACCATTGGCAGAAATATTGTTTCTTGGTTGTAGTACTTAAATGTAATGCCATTTTGATTAATATTGTCTATTTTTCGATTAACAAAGCTAAGCGCTTGATTGCCGCTTAATCCGCTTAAATTAATATTTCCCACAAAAATTCCAGGGTATATTTTGTCTTTATAATAATGGGTAAAAGAAAAATAAAATCCCGCTAAAATAATCGCGATAGTTAAAAAAACAGCCGTTGTCATAAGCGGCCATTTTAATAAATTATTTTTTTTGTGAAGAGAAAACATAGCCAAAATAATTAGTTTTCAGGATTTAAGATTTCATTTAAAATTTTCTTAGCCAGTTCCTTATTTTTTTCAGTATTTTTTTTGTTATTGGAAATGTTAATATTCAAAACCATGCCCTCCGTGGTTTCTTCCGGAAGCTTGTTTTTCGGCCAAATTATTTCATCTTTATCTTTTGTAATTAGTACCGCTTTTTCGTTTTCAAAACGGTCAATAGTTGCTTTTATATGCATAGAATTTAAATATTATGGTTCTTCGAATAATTTTGTGGGTTTAAATGTTATATTTTTGTCATTTCAATTAAAAACACTCATTTTTGTCATCCTGGAATTTTTTCTTGGAGCTTAAGCGACAAGAAAAAATATCCGGGATCCAGGGGTAAAACGCACGTACTGTATTTATTTGTTATTGTTTGTTTATTTCTCGCTCCCCTGGATTCCAGGTTGCGCTTCGCGCCCCTGGAATGACAATGGGTGGTGATATTTAAGAAATATACTAAAATTTATTACCCATAAAATTATCCGAAGAACCAATATTATTATTCGCATGTCCCGCACGTGTGCCGTTCTACGGTATTCGCAGTGGCGGATTCCGTAAAGCGGAATAACCTATTTTTCTTTAACTTTAATGGATATTTGCTTGGCGCTTTTTACCTTGGGAAGAGTAATGGTTAGTATGCCGTTTTCCAGTGTCGCTTCAATTTTATTAGATTCAACTTCAACCGGCAGGATAACTGAGCGGGAAAAAGAGCCCCAGTAGCATTCACGATATAAATAATGGTCATTATTTATTGTTTCCCGCATCTCTCTTTTGCCGCGAATCGTTAACATGTCGTTATTAATTGAAATATCAATATCTTCCGGTTTTACTCCGGCAATAGTGGATTTAACAACAATTTCCGCCGGTGTTTGATAGACGTCAATTGAAAGCTGCCCTTCTTCATAATCTTCATCCAGCCATTCTTTTTCTTCTTTTTCAATTTCTTCTTCATGATCCCCGTTGCCAATTTCTTCATATTCTTCTTCCAATTCTTGTTCATCTTCCTCAATTGAATTATTATTTTTTGTGTTTCTTAAACAGGAAAGTCTTTTTAATATTCTTCTCATACATATTTTTTTTAATTTATAATTATATTATATGATTTTTAGGCAATAAATGCAAGAGCGGATTTTAACAAAAAGTTTTTGTATAAAAAAACAGCCCTTCGGCTGTTTTCAAATATTTATAATAAATTTTATATTGAGCGCCCAGATGGACTTGAAGGGGCGAGCCCCACACCATCAGTGCACACGAAAATTTGGTTTATTGTAATTTTCTAAGTTTAAATATTTTGCTTGTAAATTACCCGCCTCAACATGGTTCAAGCCACTGAACACTCAGAAAACAAAACAAAGCACTAGTCGTGCTTTGTTTTGTTTTCTGTGCGCCCAGATGGACTTGAACCATCGACCCCCACGTTATAAGCGTGGTGCTCTAACCACTGAGCTATGGGCGCCTCACTACGCTAAAGCTTCGCGGGGCAAGCCCCTTTGCTGTTTATGCGTATTATTTTTATACCAACTACACAAAGTCTCAATGTGGCTTGCCACGCGAAGCCTTGGCGAAGTGTGGGTGTACACCGATTTGAACGGTGGACCTCTACGATGTCAACGTAGCGCTCTAACCAACTGAGCTATACACCCAATTACGGGACAGGCTCCCCGCTTTAATACAACAGGGCTAGCCGTGCCTTAAACAAAAAAAGGATTTTTCTATCCTAGATTTTACTATATCACTTGTTTCTTAATATTTCAAGCGATTATCGCGGTTGATTAATTATTAATTTTAAATTATCCGCCTGAGGATGACCAGTTTTGGGCTGGTGAATTACGAATTTTTTTATTTTTTTTATTTTAATTTATAGTCAAGGAATTTGAATATTCCCGACTACTGTTAGTGCCCCTTGGGCATAACTTGCATTTTAATTTTCTTGTGATAATATATAGCTATGATTAAAGAAAAATATTTGACAAAAGTAAAGGAAATGCGTGAAGCTTAAGTTATTAATTTTATTTAAGAAATATTTATTATGTCAAAAGAAATGTCAAAGGCTTATGAGCCTTTAAAATATGAAGATGAGATTTATAAGAAATGGGAAACAGCCAGGCCTAATGCAGGGTATTTTAATCCGGATAATTTGGATTTAGAAGAAAATGCTGATAAATATAGCATTGTTTTGCCTCCGCCGAATGTAACCGGCACACTGCACATGGGCCACGCGGGAATGCTTGCTTTTGAAGATATTCTGGTTCGTTATCACAGAATGAAAGGCGATAGAACTTTGTGGGTGCCGGGAACTGATCACGCGGCGATTGCCACGCAGACAAAAATGGAAAAAATAATTAAAGAAGAGGGAACAAGCCGCCATGAATTGGGAAGGAAAAAGTTTTTAGAGCGCGTGCGGCAGTTTGCCTCTGACTCGCATGATACGATTGTCAGCCAATGTAAAAAAATTGGAGCAAGTCTTGATTGGTCGCGCGAGGCCTATACCTTGGATAAAATCAGAAAAAAAGCGGTTAATTCTGTTTTTAAATTAATGTATGACGACGGGCTTATTTACCGCGGAGAAAGAATCGTAAATTGGTGTCCGCGCTGCCACTCAACTTTAGCTGATGATGAAGTGGAATATAAAGAAAGCAAGTCAAAATTATATTATTTTAAATATTCAAAAGATTTTCCAATTACGATTGCCACAACTCGTCCCGAAACTAAGCTGGGCGACGCGGCCGTGGCGGTTAATCCCAAGGATGAGCGTTATAAAAATTTGATTGGCAAGATTTTTGAAGTTGATTTCGTTGGAGTTAAATTAAAGATTAAAGTTATAGCTGACCGGAATGTTGATATGAAGTTTGGTGCGGGCGCGCTTGGAGTAACGCCGGCGCATAGTGTTGTTGATTGGGAGATGGCGCAGGAAAATGATTTGGAGATAGTCAAAGTTATTAATGAAGATGGAATTATTAAAGAAGGATTTGGCGAATATTCTTCTAAATCCGTGAAAGAAGCAAGGGAGATAATTGTAAAGAATTTGGAAAAAGCCGGACTCATGGAAAAGACTGAAGAAATTGATAATAATTTAAGCATTTGTTATCGCTGTGGTACTGTTGTGGAGCCCCTGGCTTCATTGCAGTGGTTTATTGATGTCAATAAAAAAGTAGATCGTTTAAACGGAAAAAGTATTAAGGAAATTTGTTTGGAAGCCGTAAAGTCAGGCGTATTTGGACGGGATAAAATAAAAATTATTCCAAAGCGTTTTGAAAAAAATTATTTCCATTGGATGGAGAATTTGCGCGATTGGTGTATTAGCAGGCAAATTTGGTTTGGGCATCAAGTTCCTGTTTGGTATAAGTCAACAATTAACAATTCACAATTAACAATTAATAAAAAAGAAAGAATAAAGGAGCTTAGCTCCGAAGCTTCGGAGCTAAGCTCCGGTGAAAAAGAAATATATGTTGGAATTGAAGCGCCAGAAGGCGAAGCCCCCTCCTTCGCTAAAGCTACGGCGGGCAAGTGGATTCAAGACGAAGATACTTTAGATACTTGGTTTTCGTCCGGGCTTTGGACTTTTTCAACCTTGGCGAATTCGCCGGATCAAATTAGGGTAGAAGACGGCAAGCTGGTGATTGATAGCGATGACTTTAAAAATTTTCATCCGATTTCCGTGTTGGAAACAGGCTATGATATTTTGTTTTTCTGGGTAGCGCGCATGATTATCATGACGACTTACGCGATTGGCGATATTCCTTTTCAGGACGCGTATTTTCATGGTTTGGTTTTGGGTGAAAGGGGCAAAAAAATGAGCAAGTCCAAAGGAAAAGTGATTAATCCCTTGGACATGATTAAAAAATACGGCGCGGACGCGACGCGCTTGTCATTAGTAATCGGATCTACGCCAGGCAATGATATCAAATTAAATGAAGAAAAAATCGCGGGGTTTAGGAATATGGTGAATAAGATTTGGAATGTGGCAAGATATGCCTTGCAAATTTGTCATTGCGAGGAGTGGAGCGAAGCGGAACGACGCGGCAATCCCGAGAATAGAGCTTCTGACTCGGGATTACTTCGCGTTGCTCGTAATGACAAATTAACAATTGCTGATAAGGCTATATTGGAAAGAATGAAGTTGTTAATTCAAGAAGTTAGCGAAGATATTGAATTTTATAGATTTTCGCAGGCAGGGGAAAGGCTTAGGGAATTTACATGGAATGAATTGGCTGATTGGTATATTGAGGCTAGTAAATTTGATAAAAAGGATGAAAAAGATTTTGTATTTTCAAGAATATTAACGGATTTGCTTAAACTTTGGCACCCTTTTATTCCTTTTGTAACCGAGGTTATTTGGCAAAAGCTAAATCCGGAAAAAGATTTGATTATTTCAAAATGGCCGAGCGCGGAAGATTACAATGTTTTCGGTACAGGTCAAGCCGATATTGAGGCTTTTGAAGTTATTAAAGAAATTATTCAATCCATCCGCAACGCGCGGGCGGAGAATAAAATTGAACCGGCAAGAAAGATTAAAGCCGTAATTTACGCCGGCAAGCATGTCGCGTTAATTCAAAAAAATGAAAGTTTAATTAAGGGCATGCGCACAGGCATTCAGGAATTGGAAATTAAAAAGAGCGGGGAAGAAATTACCGGAGAAATTAAAACAGCGGCGGGGGATATTGTTATTTATTTAATCGGCGCGATTGATAAAGAAAAAGAAGCAGAAAGAATTAAAAAGGAAAAAGCCAATTTGGAAAAACAGATTAAAATTATAAAAAATAAACTGGCTAATAAAGATTTTATTGAGCGCGCGCCTGGGAAAATTGTTGAGTTGGAAAAAGAGAAATTGGAGAAATTGGAGAAAGAGCTTGTGGAGTTGGGAAGTTAAAAAAAGAGGCTAAACCTCTACGATTTAAAAATGGATTTTTTGAAAACTTGATAAACCGGCTAAAAATCGTAGAGGTTTAGCCTCTTTTAAATTGTGGTTTGTTTTAAAATTAAAAGCCCGGTTAGTCTATGATTAGACGCCAGGCTTGTGAAATTTTTGTTCAGAAGGATTAAAGGGAATTGAGGAAATTCTCATGCTCCTCAACGCTTTTTTCAATTTGAGCTGCCATGATTTGGCTTAGCAGCTTTATGTTTTGTGAGCTGGTTTTTCGGACTTTTTTGCGGCGGGCATATGTTCGTAAGCAATTAGTGCGATGATTGCTATCTGAACATAGGCGAATTTCCATTTTGGAATGTCGGGAAAATTTGGCCATGTTTTTGGCTAAATTTTGACTTTTTATAATCTCCGTATGTCTTGGCGCTTGCGGCGAAGATATCTTTGCGACTTTCTCTATGTTGGTGTTTTCAGGATACCAGACCAAAATTTTAGGTCCGTGAAATTGTTTCTCTGCGCCATTTATTTTAATTACATAACACTCCACGCCTTCCCCCTTATGAAATTTTGTCGGTAAGCGTTTTTTCCGGTGCAATCTTTGAATAATATTTAGGTCTTGATTCATTCCCCCGAAGACATGTGTAGAACTTCTACGACATTTACACATTTTGACCTCCTTTTTTGTAGGCTTAGAAAGAATTTTTAAAATAAGGCGCATATCTCTTTTTTTCTTTGGCTGGAAGTTTTTCGAGATCATAGAGATCAAATGGATCATCCTTGAGTCTGTTTTGATTCATTTCAAATTCAAGATCACAAATCGCATCCCACTCTTGTTCCAATACCTCAGCCTCTCTCCACTCTTGCTCAAAAGTCACATCTTCCATAATAACATCTTCATCATAATATGAATCCAGTGTCTTGCGTAACATAGAGTCAAACCAATCATCGGGAAGATCGTCGTAAGCATCCATAAAATTGTCCATAATTTTCCTCCAAGTTTAATTGTTTTAGGAACAAAGTAAATTATATTAATATAGCATATTTTTTGAAACTTGTCAATGGGGCAAGGTGAATAATTATTTAATATTAGCTAAATTAATTTGTCTTTGACCACTGATGACTACTGATTTACACTTGATTTTCCTGAATTTCACTGAATAATAAATAATCAGTGTTATCCAGTGTAATCAGTGGTCATCAGTGGTCAAAGACATTAGACAAAAATAAAAAAACAAACTATTATTTAAAAATAAACAGTAATACATAAAAGTTAACAAATATGTTAATTTTCCAACGTTTATAAATTTAAAATATTATTTTAAAATTCGTTAATATATAGTAAATTATTGTATGTTACGTATTACGCGTTCTATGTTTGAAAACCAAATAATAAATTCCCTGGCGATTATTATTCTATTTTGGCTGGGGTCTTATGTCGTAACCTTTTTATTAAAATTAATTGAAAAAGGCACCGCGAAAACCGGCACTGATTTAGATGATAAAATTATTAACGCGATTAAATTGCCGATTAGGTATTTAGCCGTGATGCTTGGGTTTTTTTACGCCGCGCGTGATTTTGATTTAAGCTGGACGATTAGCGGCAGGGATTTTGGAGTTGGTGATTTGATGTTTATATTGATTGCGTTTTTGATTGGTTTCGCAATCAGCAGAGCTTTAAAGATGGTTTTTGTTTGGTATGGCGAACGGGATGACGCTAAAATTTCACAAACCATGTTTGTGTTTGTCAGGAAGACGATTTCCATAACGGTCTATGTGATTGTTTTGATGATTGTTTTCTCCCAAATGGGAATTGAAATAGCGCCATTGTTGGGAGCATTGGGTATTGTCGGTTTGGCTGTTGCTTTCGGGCTTAAAAGCACAATGGAAAATTTGTTTGCCGCGCTTTTTTTGGTAATGGATAAATCAATAAACATCGGAGACTGGATTCAGCTTGAGGACGGCACCAAAGCCTACATTGAAGATATTTCCTGGCGCAGCGTCCGCATACGGACGATTGGAAATAATACGGTAATAGTTCCAAATTCGGTTTTTGTCGGACAGAAAATTTCCAGCTATGATTATCCGGTTTCTTCTTTTTTTACTTCAGTGCGTGTCGGCGTTTCATATGATTCCGATTTGGAAAAGGTTGAATATGTCGCTCTGCAGACCGCGGAAAAAATTATCAAAGACGAGAATATCAAGGATGTTGACAATAATCCGATTGTGCGATTCAAGGCTTTCGCGGACTCGGCGATTGAATTTATCATAATCGTAAAAATTGACAAAGTGCGGGATGAAGGGCGGGTACAGCACGCTTTGATTAAAGAAATACATAAGCAGTTTAAAGAAAATAATATTGAAATTCCGTTTCCGCAAAGGGTTGTGCGTCTTTCCTCTGGCATTCCTGTAGAAGTTAATTAATTCGCTGGCAAAAAAAGAATTCTTCCTTCATTTTGTCATCTCGAACGAGCGAAGCGAGGAGAGATCTATAATACATGAATTACAAAAAGTGATTAATATATAAAATAAATAAGAAATAATTATCTACTAAAAAATCCGTGAAAAAGTTTAAATATATTAAAGATCTCTCCGCTCAACTAACGCTTCGGTCGAGATGACAAAAGGAAGGGCTATTGTGTGTCGGGAATTGTAGATGTTTATTAATTCGCTGACAAAAAAGGAATTTTTCTTTCATTTTGTCATCTCGAACGAGCGAAGCGAGGAGAGATCTATAATACGTGAATTACAAAAAATGATTAATATATAAAATAAATAAGAAATAATTATCTACTAAAAAATCCGTGAAAAAGTTTAAATATATTAAAGATCTCTCCGCTCAACTAACGCTTCGGTCGAGATGACAAAAGGAATGGCTATTGTGTGGCGGGAATGACAAAAAATATGAATATTGAAAAAGCATTTTTGCAAAATCAAAAGATTGAAAAAAGAAAGCGGACGAAAGCCGATGAGCCGAAAATTATAAGAAGAAATGAATCAGAAATTGATAAATCGGGAAAACCGGAAAGTCCTGGGAGGCGAAGGTTTTTAAAAGCGGCAGGCTTAACCGCGGCGGCTTTGGCAACGGGTGTCGGTTTGAAAGAAATATTTGAAGAAGATGAAGAGAAAAAGTCCTCCGACCTTGAAACTATGGCGGACAAGTCCTCCGACCTTGAAACTATGGCGGACAAGTCCTCCGACCTTGAAACTATGGCGGACAAGTCCAAAGGCGAGGCAAAAAATAGCAAGAAAAAAAATAAAGAAAAAATGGAGATTAATAATTTGGCAGACCATTATTTAAAGGCGTATTTGGAATTATCAAAAGATTCGGAAAAATTTCCCGGAAAAATTTTTGAAAAGGATTTGCTAATTGCCCAGCAATGCCAGGAATCAAGAGGGGAAATTGACGCCAAATCGCGCTCAGGCGCGCTGGGTGAAATGCAGAATATGACAAGTTCAATAATTGATGTTACCAGGTATTTAAATATACTAAAGAGGAATACCGGTTTTGAATGGAATGGACCGGAAGAATTATCTAAAAATGATAGAAAAGAAATAAAAGAATTAATAATTCAAAAAAGCGATTATAGCCGCGCTTTTGGGAAAATATATTTAATGCAGCTTTGGGATGATAAATATGGTTATTCGGTGGGAAGAAGAAAGGCCGAAAAAGGAGACGTTGCAAGCGCGCAAACCGAATTGATGGGCGCGTATAACGCGGGTTTTAGCAGGGTAAAAGAAAAAAGTTTATCAGAGTGGAAAAAATTAAGAGAAAAATATCGCTATAAAAAAGACAAAAAAAGCCAAAAAGAATTTAGGGCGTATAATGAAGTTATTGCGTATGTTGAAAAAATATTTAATTACAAAAAAAGAATTGGCAATATTAGGGAGGCATTTAAAAAAGGAGTTGTGATATTTGACAACAACGAAGATTACGCGGTAAGAGAGCTATGTTTAAAGCTGGATGAAGCTGGCGACAAAAAGGAAGAGTTAAAAAAATATTTAGAAAATTTTAAAAGAATTAATTTAACAGACAAGAAAAAAATTTCTTTTCGGGATATAGATATTATTTTGAAAAGTTAAAATTTTAAAATAAAGTTGTGGATAATGTTTTGTAAAGATTATATGTTGTAATAAATTTTAGAGCTTTAAAAAATATAATATAAAAACCCCGCCCTTCGTGAAGGGCGGGATTTTTATATTACTAATATTAAATAAAATGATTATATCATAAAAAAATATCGGCTCTTGATTTTTTATTTAAAAAATGGCATAATTACGCGTAAAAATGTATTAAAAAATATTTATTTATGTTATAATATAATAAAGAAAAAGTGAAAATGCTTTAAATTTAATAACTGATTCATTTCCCCATGTATCAAAAGATTAATAAATTTTTTTGTTTTGTGAAAAACTGAACTTTTTGGTTTGGTTTTTTTGTTTTCTAAAACATGAAAAGAAAAATTAAATATTTATTTTTAATATTTTTATTCCTGCCCTTTATGTCGCAAGCCGCGATGCAGAGCAGCAGCTATGTGATTCATGAAAGCGTAATGCATGTTTTTGACGGTCCCGTAATCAGCGGCGTTAGCGCGAGCGTTTCCGGCCAGACGGCAACTGTTGTTTGGACAAGCGATCAGCTGAGCGATTCTTTTGTTGAATATGATGTGAATAGTGATTTTTCCGCCAGCAAAGAACAGGGAACCAGTGTGAAAAACGCGATCAGCCATAGTGTGGACTTAAGCGGACTCGCCGCTAATACAGCTTATTATTATCGCGTTAAATCACAGAGAGTGAATGGCGGAATAAGCGTTTATACGCCTGCGACAAATATTTTTACCACGGCAACGGACGCAAGCGGAGAGGAAGAAGAAGCAGTCGTGAGCGGCGGCGGCGGAATTTTGATTATTGATAAAACCGATAAAATTCCGCCGGTTATTACCGAGCTTAATGTTGAAGTAATTAGCAATGTTGAGGTGAAAATCTCATGGAAAACAGATGAAGAAGCAACCGGTTTTGTGGAATACGGCGTTGATATTAATTATGGCGCGGCTTACGGATATTGGGGGACAAGCACGTCTCATACGGTAAACTTGAAAAATTTAAAACCGAAAACAGAATATCATCTGCGTTCGCTTAGTTCGGATTCCTGGGGAAATGTCGGCTATTCCGAGGATATTATTTTTTCCACTTTAGCCGGAGTCATTGACGGGGAAAGCGCGGATGACGAGGAATCGGATGAAGACGCCGCGGAGGACGATGAGCCTGGTTTTTTGGAAAACACGACTTTAACTATTTTTGATTTTTTCAATAGAATTTTTCCTGAAGTGTCATTAAATGAATTAAGCCCGAATCCTCTGGCTGATATTAATTCTCTTGAAGATTTACATAATTTAGCGCCTACTCCTATTCTTTCCGGTGAGCCGCGCGTACAAATCGGAGCGGATAAGGCGACAATTTTTTGGACAACCGATATTGAAGCAGATTCGCGGGTTGCTTTTTCTGAAGAAGAAAATTATCGCGCGGGAGCGGACGAGCCGTATAACCAAGTTGTCGGCGATACTGAAAATTTAAGCGCGGATCATGAAGTGGTTTTGTATAATTTATCACCGAACACGGTTTATCATTTTCAATTAAGAAGCAAGCCGAGAATCGGCGCTATTGCCCGTTCGCGTGATTTTACGTTTCAAACATCAATCGAAGAGTTGTCAATAACAAGTTTTTTTTCGCAGATAATAGATGATCAAACGGCTGTTTTTAAATGGGTAACCAACAAAGAGGCTGATTCCGCCGTGTCTTTTGCTCCTTATCATGGAGGTAATTTGGCAATTGATTTAACTAAAACCGTTAAAGATAATGTTAATTCCGTAATTCATGAAATTACAATTTCTGAATTTGTCGGCGGTACTGTTTACAGTGTTTCTTTGATTAGCAATGACAAGCAGGGCAATCGCGCGTCTGAAGCGCTTAATAATTTTTCAACAGCGGAAGATGACGCTCCGCCTCAAGTAACCCGCATTAAAGCTGATTCAACCGTGTTTTTGGATAGAAATAATAAAACGCAGACGATTATTTCCTGGATGACCAATGAATCGGCCACCGCGCGAATTTATTATCAAGAAGGCGTACACGGCACAAATATTGGATTAAAAGAATCAACCGAATTAAATACGAATTATACCAAAGAACACGTGATAGTTATTACCAAATTTAAGCCGGGAATAGTTTATACTTTCCGCGTAGAGTCAATTGATTCCGGAGGGAATAAAGTTTTGTCAAAGCCGCACACGTTTATGACTGCCAAGAAAAAAGAATCAATTTTTCAAATAATTATGAATATTTTAGAAAATACCTTTGGGTGGATGAAAAAAATTATGTAGCGTCTTTTTTGTCATTTCGACGAGCGACAGCGAGGAGAAATCTATAATACATGAATTATATAAAAAGATTAAAATAAAAAATATATTGAAAATGTTAGGTTAATAAAAATCTAGGAAAAGGTTTAAATATATTAAAGATCTCTCCACTTCGCTGCCGCTCCGGTCGAGCTGACAAAAAGAGGGGAGGTGCATAAGGTGAGTTAAGCTAATGAAATTTTTAAAGTTTACAATTTACGCTTTAATTTTAATTGCCGCATTTACCGCGGTTGGTTTCGCGCGCGCGCAGATTAATCCTATGTTGGATTTTACCGGCAAAATTACGGAAACAGACGGGTCTGAACTTGCCGATGGAGTTTATAACATGAGTTTTCGTTTGTATTCCGAGGCTACGGGCGGCGCTTCGCTCTGGAGCGAAGATTTAACGGCCGCGAATTGTTTCTCCGGAACAATTAACATAGTTGGTTCATCAGCGGATGGCATAGTATATACTTATAGCGGCGGAAGCGCTTCCAGCACTCTTAGAGTTGGGCAGTATTTGTCTTCCGATTCTTCAAGCGCCGGCGCTTTAATAGTGGATTTTAATCATGCCGCCAGTACAATAACCGTTGCCAGTTCCTCGGAAATTTGGCCTATGGGCGATGTCATTAATAATCGTCCTTTTATAGAAGGCGGAGTGATTAATGTCGCTTTGGGCTCTGTAAGCAGCTTGGCAAGCGTTGATTTTAATCAGCCGCTTTATTTGGAAGTCGTTTTTAACAGTGAGACAATGCAGCCGCGCGAATTATATAATTCCGCGGCGAGCGCTTTTAACGCGGATAAGCTGGACGGTTACGATGCGAGCGATTTCGCGAATTTATCAACAGACGCGGCAATTTCAGGGGAGTGGTCTTTTGAGGAAATTTTATCAATCGCCACCAGTTCCAGCATTTCCGCTTTAACCGTAACGCAAAATGGCAGTGGCAATATCGTTGAATTTAAAAAAGGCACAAGCACATATCTTTCCGTGCTTAATGACGGTCGAGTACAAATTGGAGATTATATTTTACCGGCGGATAGCGCGGGCGCTTCAGCCGGATATGTTTTAAAATTCGCGGCAAGCGGAGAGATGTATTGGGATGTTGATTTTGCCGGATCAGGAGGAGGTTCCGGCCTTTGGGCTTCGTCTTCAAATGATTTATTTATCTTTCAGTCTGATTCAGGGCAGGCGGTTGTGCTTGGCAACAATAGCACTACTTCTCCGATTGATGTTAAATTGGAAGTGGAAGGATCATCATGGTTTGATGTTGTTGGTATTAGCGGCAGCCAGGAATTAAGATTTTACGATTTTGACAGTTCTAATTATATGGCAATCCGCGCCAGTTCCAGCTACGCAAGTAATTTTATTTTAACTTTGCCCGCTGATGCCGGTACCGACGGAAAAGCTTTGATTACGGATGGCAATGGCAATTTAAGATGGGGCGCGCCGACCAGTTTTACTTATGTTAATCCCGGCACAATCGGACAAATTCCTTATTACGCGGAAATAGGCAGTGCATTATCGGCAACATCTTCAATTTTTATAAGTACTGCCGGATATTTTGGGATAGGCACAACTACTCCCGCCGCCTTATTGTCGGTTGGCGCCAATATCGGCAGCCAGCTTTTAATTAATGAAAACGGAACGGTTACGGCAGGCGCTTGGCAGGGAAATATTATCGGCGTAGCTTATGGCGGAACAGGAACCTCTACTTTTGAGGCTAATTCATTGCTTTACGCTCCCGTGGATAATACAATCGGCGAGATTTTAGCCGGAACCGACGGTTATGTTTTAAAAATGACAGGCGGTATTCCGGTGTGGCAGCCGGACTTAACAGTCGGAGGCGAGTCGTCTTTATGGGCGACAACAAGCGATAGCTTGGCGATTCGTCCGACTGATATTAATCAAGTGATAATTATCGGCGGTGCCGCCACCACTACCGACAATATTGACTTGGAAGTAATCGGCAATGCCGCGTTCGGCGGCAGCGTAAGCGCGCAAGAGCTTTCATTGCTTAACGCTTTGGCGGTGGCTTATGGCGGCACCGGTTCAACCACGCCCAGTGGAATTTTGCTTGGCGATGGCGCCGGGAATATAGTTAGCCTGCAAAACAATAGTAATAATTGGAATACGGCTTATTCTTGGGGCAATCATTCAGGGCAAGGCTATCTTTCAACCACGTCAAACCATATTTTGGAAGTGGCTTTCGGCGGAACAGGCACATCTACTTTTGAGGCGAATTCTTTAGTGTATGCTTCGGCGGATAATATTTTATCGCAAATTATGCCCGGCGCGAACGGTTACGCGCTTGTGATGCAAGGCGGCACGCCGACTTGGGCTTCTACTTCGCCTGGAACTTCGCATGATTTATTATCAGCTATGCATCCTGATACCGAGCCGGCGGTAACGGCTCGCGGGGATTTAATTTTCGGCTCGTCAACCGCTAAATGGACGCGTCTCGGACTCGGACCGACCGGTTATATTTTGCGTTCCGACGGTATTGATGCCGCCTGGTCAACCACAACCGATATCACCGCCTTAGGCGTAATTGAAGCCGGTACTTGGCAGGCCGATGTAATCAGTCCGCTTTTCGGCGGTACCGGAAAATCGTCTTGGCAATCAGGTTCAATTGTTTTTGCCACTTCAAGCGATATAATTGATGAATTATTAATCGGTGCCGAAGGGCGTATCTTGCAAGCCGTTAACGGAAAACCGGTTTGGGTGGCAACCAGTTCATTGGGTATTGATTTTAACGGCATAGGCGGAACATTAGGCGCTGAAAGCGGCGGTACCGGCGCTGATTCTTCCGGCTGGAACGGTATGGTGCAGGTTGTCAGCGGATCTTGGAGCGCTATTAACGGCGTTGCCAATCAGGTGGCCTATTGGACTGATGCCAGCACAATCGCTTCGGAAGCGCAGCTCAGCCCAAGCCGCGGCGGCACAGGCGCGGACATGACCAGCGCGACAGGATTTTTATATTTTGATAACGGCGTGTCTATCGCCTCCAATACAATCGCGGTAATTCGTACCGATTTAACAGACGATAACTCGGGAGTTGAATTAACCGGTAATGTTTTAAGCTTGAATACCGGCGGCAACTGGGCAGGAACTTTTGACGGTTATGAAGTTAACCAATTATTTATTTTAGCTGATTGGCTGGCAACAACCTCCGCTCCGCAATTGGTTAATTTAGAGAATTTAGCGACAGTCGGAACAATTACGGTTGGCGCATGGAACGGCGACCCGATTATTGATGCTTATATCGCCTCGTCTTCACATTGGAATTTAGCTTATTTCGGACGAGTAACAGGCGCGAACAATAATTTAACCTTTACGGATAATCAAATCGGCGTGGCTGGCGGTTATGAAATTCCATCAACCGCGTCTACTTCAAAATGGAATAGCGCCTATAACACGGTAACAGCGGGAAGCGCTGATTGGGACGCGGTTTTCGCTTCTTCTTCCATTTATGATTTAGTTTATGCTTCATCCACTTATTATGATATTGCCTATAATTGGGGCAGTCACGCGTCAGCCGGATATTTTACTTTGGCTGATTGGTACGCGACTAGCACTGACGCGCTTGATGAGGGCACGACAAATTTGTATTGGTCTGATTCTCGTTTTGATGATCAATTTGACGGACGTTTGCTCGCGACTACAAGTATTTCCAGTATTATTGAGCTGCCGAATTTAAGCTTTGTCGGCGTGATTGCCACAGGAACTTGGCAAGGCGATACGATTGGCGTAGCTCATGGCGGAACCGGTTTTAGTTCAATTAGTAATCAGTCTTTGGTTTACGCTTCTTCCGAGAATACTTTGGCAGGATTTCCAATCGGTGATAATGGTGAAGTTTTGATTGTTTCCGGCGGAAATTTAACTTGGGCAAGCACTTCTCCCGCCTCTCAGCATGGCATATTGTCGGTTACGCATAGTGATGTTGACGCAACCAGCACTTTGGCGCGCGGTGACTTAATGGTTGTCAATTCCGATAATAAATGGAGCCGTTTGGAATTGGGACCAACCGGTTATATATTATATTCAGACGGCGCTGATGCTCATTGGGCGACTACTACAAGCATTACCGCCTTGGGAGAAATTGTACAAGGTTCCTGGAAAGCCGATCCAATCGCGCTGGCTTACGGCGGCACCGGAGCCGCTACCGCTACCGGCGCGCGGGAGAATTTGGATTTGGATGAAGTGTATAAATTTGGCATAACTTCTACAGGGACAGATGGTTATGTTTGGCAATCAGATGGAGATGGACAAGGGGTTTGGGCCGCAACCAGTTCTTTAGGTTTGGACAGTAGCGGAATAACGCAAACTTATTCTAAATTTATCGGCACTACTACGGCTATCTCTGACGGGCATATTGCTACCGGCACTTTGTCGGGTTACGCGGCAGCCAACGCGATTTGCGATTATGAATTCGCTGGAAGCCATTTTTGCCGCACTTATGATATTTTAGTCAGTATTGAACAGGATGATATTTCCGGATGGGGAACAGCTAATCCTGATGCTTGGATAGCTGAGGGGCCTCCGGGCTATACGGCTAACTCTAATGATTGTGACGGTTGGAATACGAATGATATCAGTTATTTGGGCGCGTTTTGGATTTTTAACGGCAATACCGGAGGATATGGAAAGTTGGTTAATTGCACACAGACTAAATCTTTGGCGTGTTGTATGTGGCAGTAATTAATTAAAAATTAAGAATTACACCCGTTAAGCGAGTACAAGCGAATTAAGAATTATTTGTATATCCAGTGGCTGGCAAATAATGCAGAGTAAATTTTAATCTGACGAATTTAGATTAAGGGATTGCTGTTTACGTTTTTTTAAAAAAATGTAAGTACCAAATCCCTTTATTTTTTTTGTGATACGTGATATGTGATGCGTGTTGTGTGACTGTTTGTGGATAATTATTTGATTTTTTAAAAATAAAAAAATTTTTATTAATTTTTGTAAATTAAATTTGCGCAAAAGATTGTAAGTTAATAAAAATTAAAAAATAATTTAGCTAATATTGAATAAATTATTTTTAAAATTTAGCTTGATTTTTTTTGAGAAAAATTGTGTAATAAAGATTAAAAAATGTATTAAATTTGTTTTTTTTGTGTTATAATATAATAAAGAAAAAAGAAAAAATAAGAAAAAATTAAATATTTTTAAGAAAATTTTAAGAAATTTAATTAAAATAATAAACTGATTCATTTCCCCATGCGTCAATTTATCCCCGATAATTTTTTGTTTTGTAAAAACTAGCCTTTTTTGGGTTGGTTTTTTTTGCGCATGGTCTTAATTTTGAGGCCGAATGAAATTGATCAAGCAAAAACTGAATAATTTTGTTCTTGTAGCGATTTTAATGATAATCGGAATTTTTGCGTTTGCGGGAATTTCAGAGGCGCAGTATTGGGTTAGCAACCCTACGGATTGTCCTTCCAAAGTTCCGGCTTATCCCGGACAGGATTGTAACGCGCTTGATATTTGCGGCGTAGTTGGCGGCATTATTGATTGTTATGATACATCTTTATTAAATCCTCCGGGAGGAAATGAAAATACCAGCACTTATAATGCTTCCGGCTTTGACGGCGGTTATGTCTTGAACTGTTATGCTAATGATGGTTCAGTTCCGCGTTGTGATGACAGTGGAACATGGTGGTGCGATAGAAATTCCGCTTGTTATAACGTTCATAGGCAGACTACCTGTATCGGCGGTGAATCAGCTTCTTCAACTTGTGATACATGTATTAGCGGTTACAGGGAATGTGATGGATCATATACTGATGGAGATGGTTGTGAAATTGATATTGATACCAGTAATTGTGATGCTTTGGACGGTGGAACAAACCTGCATAATAATGTTAATTCCAGTTGCGCGTGTGTTTGTGATAGCGGATATTTGGATTGCGATAATGATGACGCGGATTCTAACACTTCAACCGGCAATTGCGAGGTTCAAAATGGCGGATCTTGTTTTGTCGGCAGTTTGGCGGGGACTTATAACGGCTGTACTTGCGAAGTTGATAAAAGTTATTTTGAAACCGGTACTGAAACCGCTTATTCCACTTCCGACCCTTTGCTTTGGGGCGTTCAGTATGGTTCCGGCCCGTTGCTGCAATTAATAAATTATAATGCCAGTACGACCGGCGGCGTGTTTCATATCGGCAATGATGGCAAGGTTGGAATCGGCACAAGCGCTCCCTCGGCTATGCTGACTATCGGTGTGGATGCCGGTTCCCAGTTTCTTGTCAGCGCTACCGGTACGGTTCTTTCCGGCGCTTGGCATGGCGGCGCGATCGGTCTGAAATACGGCGGCACCGGCGCGGATCTTTCAGTCGGCACGGGTTTTCTATATGTTTCCGGCGGAAACACAATCGCTTCCAGCACTTTGGATATCGGATTGACTAATTTGAATACCGGCGCGGGCTTAACTTTAACCGGCAATAAAATTACTTTAGATGATTCAGGCAATTTCTTTTTGTTAGCGGATTGGTTTGCCACGACTTCCGCTCCGCAGATTACTTCTTTGGCTAATTTAGCGACAATCGGTACTGTTACCAGCGGCACTTGGCATGGCGATACAATTGAAGTTGCTTATGGCGGCACCGGAGCCGCCAGCCTTGACGACCTCATTATTCTCGGCGGCCACACCACCGGCAATTATGTTTCATCGACAACAGGGTCAGATTCAATCACTATAACCGGTACACCTAGTGAAGATTGGAATCCGATTTTTTCGGTTACTGACAATTCTATCACTGCAACTAAATTAGCCGTAAGCAGCAACGGCAATGCCGGCTATGTTCTTACTTCAGACGGCCTTGGCGAATTTGTTTGGTCTGAAGCTGGCGCTTCTTCAGGGCAAGTTAAATACGGTGTCGCCGGCCAGCTCGCGTTTTATAATGCAAACGGCATTGTAGCAACCGGCACTACCAATCTCCATTGGGACAATAGTACTTACCGATTGGGCATCGGCACAACAACTCCTTCTAGTATGTTTACTGTCGGCGCTACCACTTCAGAACAATTTTTAGTTAATTCTATTGGTCAAGTTATTGGTGGCGAATGGAAAGGCACAGCTATTTCTAATGCTTATATAGCCAGTTCAAGTTATTGGAACATCGCTTACGGCTGGGACGACCACGCGACAAAAGGCTATCTTTCAACAACATCAGGCCATATTTTGGAAACAGCGTTCGGAGGCACGGGAGCCGCCACCATGACCGACCTCATAATCCTGGGCGACTACACAACCGGAAACTATATTTCCTCAACAACAGGGTCAGACATGATCACCATAACCGGCACTCCGGGCGAGGGCTGGGTTCCTGCGTTTTCAATAACAGACGATTCAATCACGGAAAACAAATTAAGCATAAGCAACTCAGGCTCAAACGGCTATGTTCTCACATATGACGGAGCAGGCGGATTTGCATGGTCCGCGACAGGCGGCTCGTCAGGCCAGGTCAGCACAGGCCTTGCCGGACAGCTTGCGTTCTACCAGACAGACGGCATTATCGCCACAGGCACAACCAATCTCCACTGGGACAACACAAATTACAGACTGGGCATCGGCACGACAACAAACCTTACGACAATGCTTGCCATAGGCGCCACAAGCTCGGAACAATTCCTTGTGAATTTAAACGGAATCGTAACACAAGGCATTTGGCAGGGAACGGCGATAGCAGACGAATATATCGCAAGCTCAAGCTATTGGAACGCGGCTTACGCCTCATCCACTTATTGGGATTTGGCGTATAATTGGGACGACCACTCGACAAAAGGCTATCTTTCAACAACATCAGGGCATATTTTGGAAACAGCGTTCGGAGGCACAGGCAAAGCCACTCTGACCGACCTCATAATCCTGGGCGACTACACAACCGGAAACTATATTTCATCAACGACAGGGTCAGACACCATTACAATCACCGGCACCCCGGGCGAAGGCTGGACTCCGGTATTTTCGGTAACCGGTAATTCTATTGGCGCAGATCAATTGTCCGTAAGCGGCGATGGTAATGCCGGCTATGTTTTAACGTCAGACGGCCTTGGCGAATTTGTTTGGTCTGAAGCTGGCGCTTCTTCAGGGCAAGTTAGATACGGTGTTGCCGGCCAGCTCGCGTTTTATAATGCAAACGGCATTGTAGCAACCGGCACTACCAATCTCCATTGGGACAATAGTACTTACCGATTGGGCATCGGCACAACCACCCCAACTTCACCACTTTTTGTTTATTCTGGAGACGGTGCTGATTTAACTGATTATTTAGTAAAAATAATTAATGATGATATAACGGATAATCAAGGAATGGGCGTATATATTCAAGGTGGTGATTCTATCAGTGATGAAGTTTTTGTAATAGAAGACTATAGCGGTAATTTGATTTTTGAGATTTTGGGCAATGCGGCCATGTCAATTGGCCAAAGTGAAAACGATGAAATAGAGAGTTTGCAGATTTATAAAACTGTTGATGGCTCATATTTAAAATTAGAGCGAGACAGCGTGGTGGCTTTTACGGTTGGTACCGGTTCAGGGGTTAATAATGATGATTTGGTATTTAATAATAATAATTTTGGAGATTATATTTTCTTAAATGGTAATTTGTCAATTGGCACAACAACTCCTTCCAGTATGTTTACTGTCGGCGCTACCACTTCAGAACAATTTTTAGTTAATTCTATTGGTCAAGTTATTGGTGGCGAATGGAAAGGCACAGCTATTTCTAATACTTATATAGCCAGTTCAAGCTATTGGAACATCGCTTACGGCTGGGACGACCACGCGACAAAAGGCTATCTTTCAACAACATCAGGGCATATTTTGGAAACAGCGTTCGGAGGCACAGGCAAAGCCACTCTGACCGACCTCATAATCCTAGGCGACTACACAACAGGAAACTATATTTCATCAACGACAGGGTCAGACATGATCACCATAACAGGCACCCCAAGCGAGGGCTGGGTTCCGGCGTTTTCAATAACAGACGATTCAATCACGGAAAACAAATTAAGCATAAGCAACTCAGGCTCAAACGGCTATGTTCTCACATATGACGGAGCAGGCGGATTTGCATGGTCCGCGACAGGCGGCTCGTCAGGCCAGGTCAGCACAGGCCTTGCCGGCCAGCTCGCGTTCTACCAGACAGACGGCATCATCGCCACAGGCACGACCAATCTCCATTGGGACAACACAAATTACAGACTGGGCATCGGCACGACAACAAACCTTACGACAATGCTTGCCATAGGCGCCACAAGCTCGGAGCAGTTTTTGGTCAATATGAACGGAATCGTAACACAGGGCATTTGGCAGGGAACCCCGATCGTTAACGCGCAAATAGCTTCGTCAAGTTTTTGGAACATCGCTTACGGCTGGGACGACCACGCGACAAAAGGCTATCTTTCAACAACATCAGGGCATATTTTGGAAACAGCGTTCGGAGGCACAGGCAAAGCCACTCTTACCGACCTCATAATCCTGGGCGATTACACAACCGGAAACTATATTTCATCAACAACAGGGTCAGACATGATCACCATAACCGGCACTCCGGGCGAGGGCTGGGTTCCGGCGTTTTCAATAACAGACGATTCAATCACGGAAAACAAATTAAGCATAAGCAACTCAGGCTCAAACGGCTATGTTCTCACATATGACGGAGCAGGCGGATTTGCATGGTCCGCGACTGGCGGCTCGTCAGGCCAGGTCAGCACAGGCCTTGCAGGACAGCTCGCGTTCTACCAGACAGACGGCATCATCGCCACAGGCACGACCAATCTCCATTGGGACAACACAAATTACAGACTGGGCATCGGCACGACAACAAACCTTACGACAATGCTTGCCATAGGAGCCACAAGCTCGGAGCAGTTTTTGGTCAATATGAACGGAATCGTAACACAAGGCATTTGGCAGGGAACCCAGATAACAGACGAATATATCGCAAGCTCAAGCTATTGGAACGCGGCTTACGCCTCATCCACTTATTGGGATTTGGCGTATAATTGGGACGACCACTCGACAAAAGGCTATCTTTCAACAACATCAGGGCATATTCTGGAAACAGCGTTCGGAGGCACGGGAGCCGCCACCATGACCGACCTCATAATCCTGGGCGACTACACAACCGGAAACTATATTTCCTCAACGACCGGGTCAGACATGATCAGCATAACAGGCACTCCGGGCGAGGGCTGGGTTCCGGCGTTTTCAATAACAGACGATTCAATCACAGAAAACAAATTAAGCATAAGCAACTCAGGCTCAAACGGCTATGTTCTCACATATGACGGAGCAAACGGATTTGCATGGTCGGCGACTGGCGGCTCGTCAGGCCAGGTCAGCACAGGCCTTGCAGGACAGCTCGCGTTCTACCAGACAGACGGCATCATCGCCACAGGCACAACCAATCTCCACTGGGACAACACAAATTACAGACTGGGCATCGGCACCACCACCCCTGGAGCAACGCTTTCAATCGGCGCAACAATCAACAATCAATTTTTAGTCAGCAGCGCGGGCATAGTTTCGGACGGTACTTGGGAAGGCGACGAAATTGACGATCAATATATTGCTTCATCCACTTATTGGAATGCCGCCTATTTCGGAAGGGTAACATCAGCCGCCGCCCCAATCACATTTTCCGGAAATATCATCGGCTTGGACATTCTCTACAATATTCCTTTAGTCGCAAGCACCACCGATTGGGACAGCACTTATGACATTGTAATAGCGGGCAATGTCGACTGGGACACAACCTATTCCATTGTTAACGCTTCTTCCACCTATTGGGACACGGCTTACCTTTGGGGGGATCATAGTTTAGAAACCTATTTTGCCACTTCCAGCGGGGCTTTGCCCGCGGGCTGGGGCGGCACCGGCCTTGATTCATACGCAAGAGGCGATATTCTTTTTGCCACCACTTCCAGCCAATTAATGAAGCTTGGAGCCGGGAATGACACCAATGTTCTGCAGATAGTTAACGGCATTCCGGCATGGGTAGTGGCTTCCTCGTCCGGCATTGGCAATGATGTTTATGTGGCCGTTGACAGCTCCGCGGACCCGGGATATTTAGGCGCTTTAGCTTCTGACGGGGTTTTGCGCGCCGACTCGCCCATTTCCTACGCTGACGCCGGAAATTGGATTACTTTAGGCATTACGGCTGACTCCATCGGCAACACCCAGCTCGCCTATGACACGGGCCAGCATCTGGCTACCACCAGTTCGCCTGTTTTTGCCGGACTGACGCTTACGGCTTTTGGCACCGGGTTGCTGACTGTAACCAATAATGTTTTGGGCACGACCACGGACGGCACGGCTGACTGGGACACGGCTTACTCTATTGTTACGGCCTCTTCCACTTATTGGGATTTGGCGTATAATTGGGACGACCATTCAACAAAAGGCTATCTTTCAACAACATCAGGGCATATTTTGGAAACAGCGTTCGGAGGTACAGGAGCCGCCACTCTGACCGACCTCATAATCCTGGGCGATTACACAACCGGAAACTATATTTCATCAACGACAGGGTCAGACATGATCACCATAACAGGCACCCCAAGCGAGGGCTGGGTTCCGGCGTTTTCAATAACAGACGATTCAATCACGGAAAACAAATTAAGCATAAGCAATTCAGGCTCAAACGGCTATGTTCTCACATATGACGGAGCAAACGGATTTGCCTGGTCCGCGACAGGCGGCTCGTCAGGCCAGGTCAGCACAGGCCTTGCAGGACAGCTCGCGTTCTACCAGACAGACGGCATCATCGCCACAGGCACGACAAATCTCCACTGGGACAACACAAATTACAGACTGGGCATCGGCACCACCACCCCTGGAGCAACGCTTTCAATCGGCGCAACAATCAACAATCAATTTTTAGTCAGCAGCGCGGGCATAGTTTCGGACGGTACTTGGGAAGGCGACGAAATTGACGATCAATATATTGCTTCATCCACTTATTGGAATGCCGCCTATTTCGGAAGGGTCACATCAGCCGCCGCCCCAATCACATTTTCCGGAAATATCATCGGCTTGGACATTCTCTACAATATTCCTTTAGTCGCAAGCACCACCGATTGGGACAGCACTTATGACATTGTAATAGCGGGCAATGTTGACTGGGACGCTGTCGCGGCCAGTTCCACTGAATATACCTGGACATACAACACGGTTAATGATAATTATGCAGATTGGGACGCGACCCACGCAAGTTCCACGTATTATGACGCAACCTACGCATCCTCAACCGCCTGGGACGCGGCTTACGCGGAAAGAGGCTCGCAAATTAACGGCACTGATCTAACCTGGAGCGCCGGACAGCTGCACGTAACAGACTCATGGTGGAGCGACCTTTCGGAAATGTCATTGGCAACCGGCAATATATACGTAGGCGACGGTTCAAACCATCCGGCGGCGTCAAGCGATATCCATATTGTCAGCAACAAAGTCGGCATCGGCACCAGCTCCCCTTTAGGCAAATTGGATATCTACGGCAGCCTCATCCTGTCGGGCGACGACAGATATATTAATTTCGGCACCACCACGGGCGCCAACAGCTACGGTTTTAGAGACAGCAACGGCACTTTGCAATACAGAAATACCGGCGACACTTGGACATCTCTGACATCTCTCGGAGTTTCCACATTTGACGGATTGACCGATGTAAATTTAAGCGGCGCTGCCACAGGCTCTTTGGTGTATTACAACGGCAGTTCATGGGAAGATATCGCGACAGGTTCTCTTGGATTGCTTGCAGATAGTGATTTGAATATAACCGTACAAGCGTACGACAAAGGACTTCAAGATATAGCCAGCCTTGCAACTACCTCCGATCTGTTTATGGTTGCGAACGGAACCACTTGGACAGGCATGGGAACATCAACAGTCAGAAATACATTGGGATTAGATAATATTTATACCTATGGAATAACCGTTGAAGGTTCTTATGGCCAGCTTTGGATGTCTGACGGCTCAGGCGCCGGCCAATGGAAAGCGACCAATACCCTCGGCTTGCTCGGACTGGATGCCACTATTTCCGACCTGGCAAACGTTGCCGCCGGCAGCGCCGCTATCGGAGATTTGTTAATGTACGACGGCGCTGATTGGATTAATAAAGCCACTAACACATTAGGTCTTTTAGGCCAGGACATTACCGCAAATTTAAGTAATGATTATTTGCCAAAATGGAGCAGTAACGCTTTCGCAAACAGCATTATCTCCGATGACGGTTCAATAGCCACAATCGCGGGTAGTTTAATTGCCGGTACTACAACCATGCCTACTTTAACCATAACTGGCGGCACCAGCTTTCCAACATCTCCAGTAGAAGGGCAAATGTATTATAGGACCGATCAAAATCAGGTTTATTTATACACCGGTTCAAAATGGCAGGCAGATAGAACCACAGCTTCAAAAATCGTAGCCGCCAATGATTCGCCGAACAAGGAAAAAGCAGACTATGTCTGCAATGGAACCGAAGATGAAGTAGAAATCAACCAGGCCATTAGCGCGGTTTACGCCAATGGAGGCGGAGGCTTGGTTTATTTGACGGAAGGCACTTACACAATCGGCGATAACGATAGCGATGGCTATGGCATTGAATTGGCTACATCCACTCATTTGATGGGATCAGGAAAGAAGACGGTTATTAAATTGCAAAATAGTTTAGATACTGCTTTTTATAAAATGATTTATGGCTCTAATATAAACTATGTAACTTTATCTGATTTTAGTATTGACGGTAATCAAGTAAACAACGCGAGTCTTCAGTATGGTATTTATTTAATCAGCGTATCTGATTCTTTTGTTAAAAATATTTTAGTTGAATATTTAAATCATGACGGAATTTATTTGGACAACACAACCCGAGTTTCAATTGACCAAGCAATAAGCCAAAATAATGAAAGTCATGGTGTTACTATATCTGGCGGTAGTGGAGGATATAATCGCATAGCTGAATCGTCCCTATTGGCGAATGATAACTATGGTTTTTTTATTTCCAATTCACCAAACAATATCGTCGAAAATAATGTTGTTAGTAATAATCAGGAAAACGGAGCTTATATTACAGGTTCAAGCAATATAATAATTAATAATATTATAAAAAATAACGGGAGTGCATATATCTTAGGCGGAATTGTCATTACCGGTTCGGATAATATATTGTCTGATAATATTTTTGATAATCATGATGATAATATTGAATTATCGTCCGGCGACAGAAATATTATTACAAACAATAAAATTACGAATAGTATTGTTGAGTCCTATGCCATTAAAATAAATAGCGGTTCAGATAATAATATTATAGCCAACAATCATTATACCGGGCCTTTATCAACTTATATCAGTGATTCTGGAAGTGGGACAAATTATTCGCAGAGTGATCGAATTACCGTAAGAACAATAGGCGAAGTAACTTATTCCCCGTTTTACATCCACGCCTCTTCTTCCGTAGCCCTGCTGTCAGTCAGGCAGGATTCAGACGGGGATATTGTTAATATTTTTGACGGCGCGAATGAGGTATTTACGATTTTAGACGGCGGCAATGTAGGAATAGGCACAACATCCCCAACTGAAGCTCTTTCAATCTCCGGAAGTATTCGCGTAACAGGCGACACAATATTGAACAACAATAGCTATACTTGGCCAAGCTCAGTCAGCGCTGATGATTATCTAAAAGTAGCATCAGACGGCTCATTGTCATGGGGCACGCCGGCAGGCACCAGTCCGTGGACTGACGACGGAAACACTACTTATTTAACGGCAACAGGCGACAAAATCGCAATTGGCACCTCCAGCGCATCCTCTAAACTAACAGTTTGGGCAGACGGAACTTCCGGATTATCCGCGTTTAGCGTAATAGACAGCGCCAGTACTACTTTGTTCACGGTTTTGGATAATGGTTTAATAGGCATCGGCACTTCTTCGCCTGCTTACAAGTTAGATGTGGCCGGCACGGCCAGGATTACCGGTACTACAACCGTTGATTCTCTTGTTATTACCGGCGGAACTATTTTCCCGGGTGTGCCGACAGAGGGCCAGCAGTATTACCGCACCGACGAAGACCAAGTTTATCTCTATACCGGCTCGAAATGGCAGGCTGATAGAACCACGGCTTCAAAGATCGTAGCCGCCAATAATTCGCCAAACAAAGAAAAAGCAGACTATGTCTGCGATGGCGTTAATGATGAAACTGAAATCAACCAAGCTATTAACGCGGTTTACGCGAATAGTGGCGGTGGACTTGTTTATTTAATGGAAGGCACTTATAATGTTGGAACTTCAACTTATGCAAATTATTCAATTGTAATGGCCACATCTACTACATTGATGGGCACGGGGAATGGAACAGTTATAAAAATGCAGGATAGCTTTGGGGAAAATGTCCATATGATTCAAGGCGATAAAATGCAAGAAGAAATTACTTTGACACAGTTTAAAATTGATGGCAATCGAGCAGCTCAAACTGGCGGGGATCAGTATGGTATATATTTTGATACTGTTTCTTCTTCAACTATCAATAATGTATTTATAATTGATGTTGAAGATAGGTCAGTAGTTATTAGCAATTCTCAAGACATAATTTTTAGTAATAATATTGTAAAAAATTCAACTGACTATGTATTATACACTAATTCCGGAAGCAGTAACATTATAATCAATAATAATATTTTTTCTCACAATGATGCTTCAATTGCTTTGTGTTCAAAAAATAGTACTTTTGTAGGCAATTCATATAGCAGTAATAATAGTTTTACTATTAGCGGAGATAGAAATACTATATCTGGAAATAATTTTAATGGTAATACTTCATATGGTATATATTTTTTTAACGGTGATTATAATACGGTAAGCAATAATATAATTTATAATAATGGTTCACATGGCATAAGTTTTGGCAGTGATGGAGTTTATAATATTATTTCATCAAATATTATTTATTCTAATGGCTCTAATGCTATTAATATAGATTTTAATGCTGATAATAATACATTCTCAAATAATACTATTGACGGAAATGTTAATGTTGATCAGGCAGATTGTAATGATAATCGGTTTGTTGGTAATAATTTAAACGGCGTATTTACTGATAATGGTACAGATACTAAGTTTATAGAACCAAACAGAATGACATTAAATGCCAATGATACTGACTATGGTGGAGCAATAACCGCCTTAACTGTTACCCAATCAGGTACAGGTGATTTAGTTAATATTTTTGACGGCGCCAATGAAGTATTTACGATTTTAGACGGCGGGTTTGTGGGCATAGGCACAACCACGCCTTGGTCAAAGCTGACCGTGGACGGGTCTTTGTTCCTTGAGGGATCTGATAATTATTTTAATTTTGGCGCCGCCACCAGTTCTTCCGGCTATGGGTTTTATGACAATTCCGGCACTTTGCAGTTTAAGAATTCCGGGGGAAGCTGGGTTGATTTTGGCGTGGGCGCGGTTGGCGCCGGCACTATTGGGCAGTTCCCGTATTATGCAAGCGCCGGCTCGGCTTTAACCGCGACTTCGTCCCTGTTTATTGATACGGCAGGGAATATTGGGATTAAAACCACCGCCCCGCAAGAAGCTTTAACACTCTCATCCGCTTCCAATTTTGCCCAGGAAATGGGCGCGCCCACCAATCTGTCAGCCGCTACCACTACCGGCGGCACTTTGTCAGCCGATACCTATTACTTTAAAATAGCGGCTTCAGACGGAATAGGCACGACCATTGGTTCAAGCGAAGTTAATTGCACCGTGGATGGCTCTACTTCCACGGCTTGCTCTGTTTCATGGACGGCTCCAACCGGGGTCAGCTCCTACCGCGTCTACTACGGCACCACAACTGATACTTATTACAATTATTTTACGGACACGGCTTCGCCTTATACGTTTGCCACCTCAACCGGCGGCACTATTGGATCCGTTCCGACAGTAACCACGGCTTATGTTTCCAAGTTAGCCGCCAGCGGGGATAGCTGGCTGTTAGGCGGGAATTTGGGGATTGGGATAAGCACGCCAACAGCCAGCTTAACTATCAGGCAGGATTCAAGCGGGGATATTGTTAACATTTTTGACGGCGCGGATGAGGTGTTTACGATTTTGGATGGGGGAAATGTGGGGATTGGCACGGTTAGTCCGAGTGAAAAGCTTACTCTTAATGCCGGCAACTTTTTGCAAACCGCTAAAGAGCCCACCTTTGAAAGCGGTTATGAAGCTGGAAATAATGTTTACAGTATTTATGTTTCCGGAAAATACGCTTATCTTGGCTTAGGTATTAATGCCTCAACAGAATTCCGTATTCTTGATGTTTCAACTTCTACCGGTATGACTTTGGAGGGCGGTTATGAAGTTGGCAGAATAGTAACCTCAGTTTATGTTTCAGGTAAATACGCTTATTTAGGATTAGATTCTGGTGCTGGCAATGATTTTATTATTTTGGATATTTCTAATGTGAATTCGCCAACACTTGTGGGTGGCTATGAGGCAGGGGATGGAATTAAAGATATGTATGTTAGCGGGAAATATGCGTATTTAGGTTATCAGTTAGGTACCGGCAATGATTTTGAAATTCTTGATATTTCTAACCCAGAATCACCTACGTTAGTGGGCGGATATGAAGCAGGAATAGGAGTTTATTCATTACAGATCCAGAATAATTATGCTTATATTGGATTAGTAGGAAATGCTTCAACTGATTTTCGGGTTCTTAATATTTCAGATCCATCCGCTCCTTCATTAGTAGGTGGTTACGAAATAAGCGCGTCTGGCGCAGATGCAGTAAAAGATATTTATATTTCCGGTAAATACGCATATTTAAGTATTGACAATGCAAATCCTCAATTTAGAATTTTAGATATTTCTAATCCGTCATCTCCGACTTTGGTAGGAAGCGACACCAGTCAAGATGAATGTACTTCGGTTTATGTTTCTGGAAATTATGCATACATAGGAACAGCTAATTCTTCTCGTAGTTTTTATATTTTAGATATTTCTAATCCAACAAGCCCTGTTTATATTGGAAAATATGATGAGGAAGATGTAAATAGTGTGTTTATATCAGGAAAGTATGCTTATATTGGAATGCATAATAATGCGCTTGGAGGTGAATTTCAAATTTTAGATATAGCCGGCATTGACGCGCCTTCGGCTAATATTGGCAATATCGCAACTAACTTCATTGATATTTCAGAAAACGCGCAAATCGGTGATAATCTTTACATCGGAGGCGGCCTTAATGTCGGTTCAGGCGGTATTTACAGCAGAGGAGAAACAGGCATTTACGCCTCATCCAGCGCTACCGCCCTAACCGTAACCCAAAATAGCGCAGGCGACATATTAAATATCTTTGACGGCGCTAATGAGGTATTTACCATATTAGACGGCGGGTTTGTGGGCATAGGCACAACCACGCCTTGGTCAAAGCTGACCGTGGACGGGTCTTTGTTCCTTGAGGGTTCAGATAATTATTTTAATTTTGGCGCCGCCACCAGTTCTTCCGGCTATGGGTTTTATGACAATTCCGGGACTTTGCAGTTTAAGAATTCCGGGGGAAGCTGGGTTGATTTGGGCGTGGGCGCGGTTGGCGCCGGCACTATTGGGCAGTTCCCGTATTATGCAAGCGCTGGCTCGGCTTTAACCGCGACTTCGTCTTTGTTTATTGATACGGCCGGGAATATTGGGATTAAAACCGCCGCCCCGCAAGAAGCTTTAACACTATCATCCGCTTCCAGCTTTGCCCAGGAAATGGGCGCGCCCACCAATCTGTCAGCCGCTACCACTACCGGCGGCACTTTGTCAGCCGATACCTATTACTTTAAAATAGCGGCTTCAGACGGAATAGGCACGACCATTGGTTCAAGCGAAGTTAATTGCACCGTGGATGGCTCTACTTCCACGGCTTGCTCTGTTTCATGGACCGCTCCAACCGGCGCTTCGTCCTACCGCGTCTACTACGGCACCACCACTGATACTTATTACAATTATTTTACGGACACGGCTTCCCCTTATACTTTTGCCACTTCAACCGGCGGCACTGTTGGATCCGTTCCGACAGTAACCACGGCTTATGTTTCCAAGTTAGCCGCCAGCGGAGATAGCTGGCTTTTGGGCGGGAATTTAGGGATTGGCATGAACACTCCCCAGGCCAAACTCACGGTCCAGGCCTCAAGCGGAGATTTGCTGAATATCAGAAATAATAGCAGTGAAGTACTGACAGTTTTAAATAATGGCAATGTAGGCATCGGCACTAGTTCGCCTTCAGAGAAATTAACCCTTAATGCTGGCAATTTTTTGCAAACCGCTAAAGAGCCCACCTTTGAAAGCGGTTATGAAGCTGGAAATAGTGTTTACAGTATTTATGTTTCCGGAAAATACGCTTATCTTGGCTTAGGTGCTAGTGCCTCAACAGAATTCCGTATTCTTGATGTTTCAACTTCTACCAGTATGACTTTAGAGGGCGGTTATGAAGTTGGCAGAATAGTAACCTCAGTTTATGTTTCAGGTAAATACGCTTATTTAGGATTAGATTCTGGCGCTGGCAATGATTTTATTATTTTGGATATTTCTAATGTAAATTCGCCAACACTTGTGGGTGGCTATGAGGCGGGTGATTGTGTTAAGGATATGTATGTTAGCGGGAGGTACGCATATTTAGGCTATCAGATAGGTACTGGCAATGATTTTGAAATTCTTGATATTTCTAATCCGGAATCACCTGTGTTAGTAGGTGGATATGAAGCAGGGGCAGGAGTTTATTCAATACATATCCAAAATAATTATGCTTATATCGGTTTAGCGGGAAATGCTTCAACTGATTTTCGTGTTCTCAATATTTCAGATCCATCTGCTCCTTCATTAGTAGGCGGTTATGAGATAAACGCGTCCGGCGCAGATGTGGTAAAAGATATTTATATTTCCGGTAAATATGCATATTTAAGTATTGACAACGCAAGTCCTCAATTTAGAATTTTAGATATTTCAGATCCATCCGCCCCGATTTTAGTAGGAAGTGACACTAGTAGCGATGAATGTACTTCAGTCTATGTTTCTGGAAAGTATGCATATATAGGAACGGCTAATCCTATTTATAGTTTTTATATTTTAGATATTTCTAATCCAACAAGCCCTGTTTATATTGGAAAATATAATGAGGAAGATGTAAATAGTGTGTTTATATCAGGAAAGTATGCTTATATTGGAATGGATAATAATGCGTTTGGAGGTGAATTTCAAATTTTAGATATAGCCGGCATTGACGCGCCTTCGGCTAATATTGGCAATATCGCAACTAACTTCATTGATATTTCAGAAAATGCGCAAATCGGCGACAATCTTTACATCGGAGGCGGAATTAATGTCGGTTCAGGCGGTATTTACAGCAGAGGAGAAACAGGCATTTACGCCTCATCCAGCGCTACCGCCCTAACCGTAACCCAAAATAGCGCAGGTGATATATTGAATATCTTTGACGGTACTAATGAGGTGTTTACGATTTTAGACGGCGGCAATGTGGGCATAGGCGACACTTCGCCGTCCGCCAAGCTTACGGCTTCGTCAAGCGGGGAGCAGTTAAGGTTAATTTATGATGAGGATAATAGCAAATACGCTTCATTCACGGTTGATTCATCCGGGGATTTAAGCATTGATTTAGCAACGGCTTACGGTACCACTACTTTTGCTGATAATTTAGCCGTTACCGGCTATACGGAATTAGCCACTACTACTATGCCGGTTTGGAATAAAGTTGTTATTGTTGACGGCGCGCATTATAGCCAGGACGGGGCCGGGATTCAGGCCGCGATTAACGCGGCCGGCACTTCGTCCAAGGTTTTCCTGCCAGCCGGCACTTATAATATTACTACTACGATAAAACTGCCTTCCCAGATGATGTTAGAAGGAGCCGGGGCCAGCACCACTGTTCTTTACTTAGCCAATAACTCTAACTGCAATGTGATTGAGAATGCTGACCAGACCAATGGCAATACCGATATTAGGATTACTAACTTAGGCATTGACGGTAATGCGGCTAATAATAGCACCGGCTTTAATAGCGGCATTTACTTTAATAAAGTTACATATTCGCAGATTGATAGTATTTATGTTTATGATGCGGATGGCGATGGGATTAATATAGAATCCAGTGCTAGTAGCACAATCAGTAATAGTGTCTTAGAAAAACATTATACTGGAATATATATTAGCAGTACTGATGGGATGGTTATAGTTAATAACATAGTAAGGAATTGTGATGCTTATGGAATTCATGCAGTAGGAGCTTTATATAATAGAATTTTTTCTAATATTTTGAATGGCAATTACGAAGGAATTTACTTAAATGGCGGTAGTAATAAAAACATCGTAACAGGCAATGTCGTAACGGATAGTACTGACATAGGAATTGATGTTTGGATGTCTAGCAATAATACTGTTAGTCAGAATCATGTTTATAATAATAGCACCATAGGTATCAGAGTTAGGGGTTGGTATAATACAGTTAATTCAAACGTTATAACGGATAATTCGGAAGATGGAATATATCTGTGGGATGGCGGTTGCGGTAATAATATTGTTTCTTCAAATTCTATTTATAATAATGGAGGATCAGGCAATTATGACGGTATTTATATTGGTGGTGATGATAATATTGTTTCTTCTAACAGAATTACTGACACAGCAGGAGGAGCGACTGCCTATGCGATTGAAATAAGTTCCGGTTCTGACAACAACCTCCTTGTCGGCAACTACTACTCCGGCCCAGGCGCAAGCTCTATTAATGACGCCGGCACTAACACTCGCTATACCCAGCCGGAAAGATTAACTATTACTACTTCTAACTTAGGCGAAGTGGCTTATTCTCCGTTTTACATCCACGCTTCTTCTTCAGTAGCCCTGCTGTCAGTCAGGCAGGATTCAAGCGGGGATATTGTTAATATTTTTGACGGCGCTAATGAGATATTTACCATATTAGACGGTGGCTATGTGGGCATAGGCACAGCCACGCCTTGGTCAAAGCTCACGGTGGACGGGTCTTTGTTCCTTGAGGGATCTGATAATTATTTTAATTTTGGCGCCGCCACCAGTTCTTCCGGCTACGGGTTTTATGACAATTCCGGGACTTTGCAGTTTAAGAATTCAGGGGGAAGCTGGGTTGATTTTGGCGTGGGCGCGGTGGGGTCCGGTTACACGGGCTGGCTGCCGTATTACGCGGCTGATGGCACGGCGCTGACTGCTACTTCATCTATATTTTTAGATACAACCGGTTATGTCGGCATCGGCACTTCTTCGCCTTCAGCATTGTTAACTGTTGGCGCTGCTGCTGACAGCCAGTTTTTGGTTAATAGTTCAGGCGTAGTAACTGCCGGGACTTGGCAGGGCGGAACTATTGGAGTTGGCTACGGCGGCACCGGCTTGACTGCTATTACAGACGGTTATTTCTTGATTGGCAATTCCGCCGCGGCCTTAGAGGCGACTTCTTCTATTTTTATGGACAGTGCCGGGTACATAGGAATCGGCACAACCGGCCCGCAGGCGGCTCTGCATATTGGCACTGCTTCTTCAACCCAGTTAACCACTTATGGAGATAGCTTGTTTGTCTCTGGCAGTTTGGAAGTCGGGGAAACCGCGTATCTGGGGCCAATGGAGTTCGGGGCTGATTCCGGTATTATTACATGGATTGATATGCCGGTTACATCATCGTCCGCAACCGGCACGGCGCAAAGCTATACGGCGCGTTTGGACGGCGCTAATTTATTAACAGTTTACGCTGAATCAGACGGCGCCGGCGGAATACAAAACACAGGAGTCGGCATCGGCACAACAACGCCGTTCGGCTTCTTGTCTGTAAGCGCGTCTTCCACTGACCCGGCTTTGGTAATTAGGCAGGTTGATTCCGGCAATCAAGGCCCGATTGCGGTATTTTATGATGGAGGGAGCGAGAAGATTAGGATTGACAGTTCCGGTAATCTGGGCATTGGCACGGACAGCCCAAGTTATAATTTGGATGTGGCTGGAACCGCAAGAATCACCGGCACGACCACTTTGTCCACCACCACCATGTCTGTTTGGAATAATGTTGTTATTGTTGACGGAGTTAATTACAGCGCGGACGGAACAGGCATCCAAGCCGCGATTGACGCTCTGCCGGCTGAAGGCGGCAAGGTCTTTATCCCGGAAGGCACTTATTCAATGACAGCCACTACCACTATCCCGTCTAATGTCTGGCTTGAAGGCGCGGGCGCTAGTTCTACTGTCCTGTATCTGGCTGACGGGGCTAACACCGCGGTGCTTTCTAATTCTGATCATACCAACGGCAATTCGCATATTAAGATTAGTAATTTGAAAATTGATGGGAATGATGATGGAAATGACGGAACTTGCCATGGTATTTATTTTAATACTGTTACTTATTCGCAGATTGATAGTGTTTATGTTTATGATGTGGATGATTATGGGATTTATCTTTTGTCTAGTGCTAGTAGTACTATTAGTAGTAATATTGTGGAAAGCAATTTTAATGGCATCGTTCTTTATTGCAGCTCCAACAATATTGTAACTAGTAATACAATTAATAATAATACTTACGAGGGTATTTATATTTATTTTTCTAGTGATAATACTATTGTTAGTAATATAATAAATAATAATGGGGAGCATGGGATTCATGTTTATGCTAGTGCTTTTCGTAATACCATCGTTGGTAATATAATAAAAAGTAATACTGCTAATGGTATTTATCTTTTTGTAGCTCATGAAAATGCTATCACTGGCAATAGTATTTATAATAATGGTGGAAGCGGAGCTTATAATGGAATTCAATTTAACAGTTCCGACAACAATCTCATCTCCTCCAACCGCATTACTGACACAGCCGGCACCGGCTATGCCATAGGTATTGATTCCGGTTCAGACAACAATGTCCTTGTCGGCAACTACTATTCCGGCCCAGGCGCAAGCTCTATTAATGACGCAGGCACAAACACTCGCTATACCCAGCCGGAAAGATTAACTATTACTACTTCTAACTTAGGCGAAGTGGCTTATTCTCCGTTCTACATCCATGCTTCTTCTTCCGTTGCCCTGCTGTCAGTCAGGCAGGATTCAAGTGGGGATATTGTTAATATTTTTGACGGCGCGGATGAGGTGTTTACGATTTTGGACGGGGGGAATATTGGAATAGGAACTTCAACCCCATACTCCAAACTAACTGTCTGGGGCGATGGGACTTCCGGATTATCCGCGTTTAGCGTAATAGACAGCGCAAGCTCTACTTTATTTACTGTTTTGGACAGCGGTTTAATAGGCATCGGCACTTCTTCCCCTCTCACAACTCTATCAGTCCAAGGAACCGCCGGCACCCCGATAATGAATATTGCCAGCTCTACCGGAGCGAGTGTTTTGTATGTTGATGAGAGAGGGTATGTCGGGATTGGAACGACTTCGCCGGCGGAAAAATTATCAGTTAACGGCAATTTTTATATTACCGGCACCACCAATCTAAATAATATCGCATATACCTGGCCGTCCTCGCAAACCGCTGATTATTATCTTAAAACCGATGGTTCAGGCAATCTTTCCTGGGCTGATGTATCTGCTAGTAGCAGCCTATGGACTGATGGCGGAGCTACCAGTTATTTAACCGCTACTGGTGATAATGTTGCTATTGGCACTTCTACTGCTTACTCTAAACTATCTATCTGGGCAGACGGGGATTCAGGGCTAACAACCGCGTTTAGCGTAATAGACAGTGCCAGCTCTACTTTATTCACGGTTTTGGATAGCGGATATGTGGGAATCGGAACAGCCAACCCTGAATATAATTTGGATGTAGCCGGCACCACAAGAATTACCGGCGCGGCTACTTTGTCCACTACCACCATGCCTTCATGGAATAAAGTAATAATAGTTGACGGAGTGCATTTTTCAGCGGACGGCGCAGGCATCCAAGCCGCGATTGACGCCTTGCCTGATGAAGGCGGCAAAGTGTTTATCCCGGAAGGCACTTATTCAATGACTTCCACCACCACTATTCCGTCCAATGTCTGGCTTGAAGGCGCGGGCGCGAGTTCTACTGTTTTGTACTTGGCTGACGGGGCTAATACAGCGGTGCTTGCTAACGCGGACCCAACCAACGGCAACTCGCATATTAAAATTAGTAATTTGAAGATTGATGGGAATGATGCGAATAATGCGTGTAGCGGATTATATTATTGTTCGGGTATTTATTTTGTTAAAACAACTTATTCAGAAATAGACAGCGCGTATATTTATGACGCGGATGATATGGGTATATATCTAAATAGCGATTCTGATTACAATATTATTTCAAATAATTATACTCAGTCAAATGGTAATTGGATGGGTGGTATATATATTTCAGGAGATTATTGTGTTATTTCCAACAATATTTCAGATTCTGATCATATGGGTATACGTATTAATGGCACTCATAATACAATAATTGGCAATGTTATTGAAGGCACAACAAATAGTGTTGGTATACACCTTTATAGCGCAAATTATAATACCGTAACAGGCAATACAGTTAAGGATTCTGCTGACACTGGTATATCCGCTTCAGACAGCGACAATATAACAATATCCAACAACACAGTTTATAGCAGTGTTGATAATGGCATAAGCGTAGGCGGCACAGGATATACTATTAGCGGCAATACTGTTTATAGAAATGATAAGCATGGCATTTATATAACTGCCAGCGATTCTATAGTGATTGGCAACACAGTCAGGGAAAATGATTATAATAACGGCGCCGCTCAAGACGGCATTTATGTTGTTGGCGCCGATTATACGATTATTGCCAACAACCGATGTGAAGACAATGACCGCTATGAAATTAACATCAGCGCGACCAGCGATTATGTTGTTGTTGAAGGCAATTACACTTATGGTTCTGACCATGTAGGGGAAATTAACGACGATAGCGCGACTACAATTTACAACACCCAATTAGTCAGCGATGATTTAATCCTCAAGAGCGCGGGGAATGTGGGGATAGGCACGACATCTCCGTACTCCAAGCTAACCATCTGGGGCGACGGAACTTCCGGATTATCCGCGTTTAGCGTAATAGACAGCGCCAGCACTACTTTATTTACGGTTTTAGACAGCGGTTTAATAGGCATCGGCACTTCTTCGCCTCTTACCACTTTATCCGTCCAAGGAACAGCCGGCACCCCAATAATGAATATCGCGAGTTCTACCGGGGAGAGTGTTTTGTATATTGATGAGAATGGCAAAGTCGGCATAGGCACAACAAGCCCCGCTTATACATTAGATGTTAGCGGCAGTATAAGGGCGGCTTTGTCTTTAAGCGCCGGCATAAATGTTGAAACTTTAACCGGGGATAAAACTTTAACTCCGGGCATTGATAAAATGCACCAATATTTAGACGAGGGTGGCGCGAACAGAATAATCACGCTTGCCACCGCGGGAGCAACAGCCGGCGATAGATTTATTATCAGGCATAACGGGGCTTATGATGATTCCCATTGTCTGGAAGTAAAACAGTCTGCAACTGAATTAGATAAAATTTACGCAGGAGCCATAAAAGAATTCATCTTTGACGGAACAAACTGGATTAGCGGAGAAACAGGGGCTGGGGAGAATGATAATAAGAAATATAATGTAGCGCTTGGGTATCGGGCTCAAGGATACAATTACGGAACAGCGGTTGGGTATAACGTGTCCGGTAGGGATTGGGGAGCAGCGGTTGGGTATCAGGCGCTCGGCTACAGTTTGGGAGCAGCGCTTGGATATGGCGCGGCCGGCTACAGTTCTGGAGCGGCGGTTGGGTATGGCGCGTTAGGTTACAATTACGGAGCAGCGATTGGGAATGAAGCCGAAAGCTCGCAATACGGCTTTTCAGCCGGATACAGCGCCGGCTCAGCCATTGTTAATGCTGATTCAGTAGGAAACATTTTAATAGGCAGGGACGCCGGAGATGTAATAACAACAGGCGATTACAACATAATTATCGGGCATCAGGCGGACGGCCTTAACGCCACAACCAACAGTTTTCTAAATATAGGAAATACGATTTACGGCGATTTAAGCGCGGGGAATGTGGGGATTGGGACGACTACTCCATATTCCAAACTCACAGTCTGGGCAGACGGAACTTCCGGATTATCCGCGTTTAGCGTAATAGACAGTGCCAGCTCTACTTTATTCACGGTTTTGGATAGCGGATATGTGGGAATCGGAACAGCCAACCCTGAATATAATTTGGATGTAGCCGGTACAACAAGAATTACCGGCGCGGCTACTTTGTCCACTACCACAATGTCTGTTTGGAATAATGTTGTGGTTGTTGACGGAGTTAATTACAGCGCGGACGGCGCAGGCATTCAAGCTGCGATTGACGCTTTGCCTGATGAAGGCGGCAAAGTGTTTATCCCGGAAGGCACTTATTCAATGACAGCCACTACCACTATCCCGTCTAATGTCTGGCTGGAAGGCGCGGGCGCGAGCTCTACTGTATTGTATTTGGCTGACGGAGCTAACACCGCGGTTCTTGCTAACGCGGACCCGACCAACGGCAATTCGCATATTAAGATTAGTAATTTAAAGATTGATGGAAATGATGGGAATAATGCTGGACAGCAGTGTCATGGGATTTATTTTAATAAGGCTACTTATTCAGAAGTTGACAATGTCTATATTTATAATGTAGAGGACACAGGAATTCCTTTGTCAAATGAATCTAATTATAATACAGTATTTAATTGCGTGATAACGAGTCACGGCAGTACAGGTATATCGGTTTCTTCTAGCCATAATTCCGTTATAAGCAATAAGGTTTTTAGCGGCTATCAGGGTATTGGTATCGGTGGTTCACATAATTCTGTATCTAACAATACAGTGTACAATCATACTGATGACGGCATTTCGGTTGGTTGCGGTGATTATAATGTAATTTCCGGAAATACTATAAAACAAAATTCAAATGATAATGCTGCATGGGATTTGCGTTTAGGCGGCACGAGTTGTGGAAATTATAATACAGTGATCGGCAATACAATAGAGGCTGACACTGCTGATGACGCGATTCGTATAGGAGGCAGCCATAATACTATTACCGGCAATACGATTACCACGACTGCGGATGATGGTATTTCATTTTTTGGTTACTCAGGAGTAGATTACAATATTATTTCATCAAATAGAATTAAGAGAGTATCAGGCTCGGGTAATTACGGTATTAATGTCAGCGCGGGGGGCGCTGATTATACCTATATTATTGGTAATGAAATATCCGGTGCTTATACGGCTGATGTTAACGATAGCGGCGCCAATACCACTATTCAGCAAAGAGATCAATTTGAGGTTGAAGCCAATTCTTCTTCAATTACCGCCTTAACAATCACCCAGTCAGGCACAGGGGATATTGTTAATATTTTTGACGGGACTAATGAAGTATTTACGATTTTGAATGGCGGTAATGTGGGCATAGGCACTTCTTCCCCTCTCACAACTCTATCAGTCCAAGGCACAGCCGGCACCCCGATAATGAATATTGCGAGCTCTACCGGGGAGAGTTTGTTATATATTGATGAGAATGGCAAAGTCGGCATCGGCACAACAAGTCCCGCTTATGCATTAGATGTTAGCGGCAGTATAAGGGCGGCTTTGTCTTTAAGCGCCGGCATCAATGTTGAAACATTAACAGGGAATAAAACTTTAACTCCGGGCGTTGATAAAATGTACCAATATTTAGATGAAAACGGCGAAAACAGAATAATCACGCTCGCTACCGCGGGAGCAATAGCCGGCGATAGATTTATTATCAGGCATAACGGGGCTTATACTGATGCCCATTATTTAGAAGTAAAACAATCTGCAGTTACATTAGATAGAATTTACGCTGGGGCCATAAAAGAATTTATCTTTGACGGAACAAACTGGATTAGCGGAGAAACAGGGGCTGGGGAGAATGATACTAAAAGATATAATGTAGCGGTTGGGCGTGACGCGCAAGGATATGATGCAGGAACAGCAGTTGGGTATGGCACACAAGGTTACACTTTCGGAACAGCGGTTGGGTATGGCACACAAGGCTACAATAACGGAGCAGCGGTTGGGTATGACACACAAGGCTACAATTACGGAGCAGCGGTTGGGCGTGAAGCGTTAGGCTACAATGCTGGAGCAGCGATTGGGTATTACGCGCTCGGCCACAATTATGGAGCAGCGATTGGGTCTTACGCCGAAAGCTCCCAATACGGCTTTTCAGCCGGATACAGCGCCGGCACAAACATTGACAATGCTAATTCAGTAGGAAACATTTTAATAGGCAGGGACGCCGGAGATGTAATAACAACAGGCGATTATAACATAATCATCGGGCATCAGGCGGACGGCCTTAACGCGACAGCCAACAGTTTTCTAAATATAGGAAATACGATTTACGGCGATTTAAGCGCCGGGAACGTGGGGATTGGCACAACAACCCCTTACTCCAAACTAACCGTCTGGGCAGACGGAACTTCCGGATTATCCGCGTTTAGCGTAATAGACAGCGCAAGTTCTACTTTGTTTACTGTTTTAGATAATGGATATGTGGGAATCGGCACTTCAAGCCCGGAATATAACTTGGATGTTGTTGGCACAGTGCGGTTTGGATCTGACACTGCCGGAGACATTATATTTGACACAACCACAATTACCACTCCGGTTTTGGTCGGAATCGGCACCAGCACTCCGGATGCGGATTTAACAATCGTAAGCGATCAAGTGAACGCCAATACTAATTTATTTACAATCGCCACCAGCACCAACGGAAGCGACACGGTAGACAGGAAATTCGCGGTTGATTCTGACGGTGATATATTTTATGACGGATCCGCTTTTAGTCCGGCGGCTGATTACGCGGAATATTTTTATACCACTGACACTGATTTAGAATCAGGCGAAGCAGTATGCGTTGATGTTGCTAAAGAAAATGCTGTTAAAAGATGCCAAAGAGCGGCGGACGGAAATGTAATGGGTATTGTTTCTACAAACCCGGCTATTGTCGGAAATTCAAAACAAGAATACGCAAATAATGAAAATTATATAATTGTCGGCATGCTCGGGCAGGTTCCTGCCAAAGCATCAACCGAAAACGGCGATATCAGGCCGGGTGATTCGCTTACATCCGCTATTGAGCCGGGCTATATCGCGCGCGCGAATCCGGGTGATCCGACTGTCGGTATTGCCTTGGAAAGATTAAAATCGGGAATCGCTTCAACCACTGAAACCGGAATTATTAAAGTATTGATTTCGCGCCGCAATAAATCATTAACGGTTGAAATGGTGGAATCGCGAATTACCGAAAGAATCGCCAGTATGGAAATTGAAGATGAAGTCGCGATTATGCTTGGGGCGGCAATTGAAGATTATAATATCGCAAGTTCCGTAACGCCGATCATTGATGAGCAAATTGCCATGCTTGATTCGGTTTTAAGCGTTGAATTTAACAACGTAAACAATGAATTGTTATTGATAGCGAATAGTTTGGATGACGTAATTGCTAGGGTGAGCGCCCTTGAATCTGGTTTAGGGGAAATTGATCATAGAATCAGCGCGTTGGAAGGGCTTGGCTCTGTCAATTCAGAGCCAAGCCCCGACCATGCGTATGCTATTACCCAAGAAGGTAATGTGGTATTTAGCAATGATGAAAATTATAAACAAATAAAAGAAGGTAGGAACGCGCCACGGCGCGTTCCTACGCCGGACGTTGCTATTGTGGAAATTTATTCCGGAACAACAACGGATAAAACGGCGCTAGTCATAAATCAGGAAGGTTCAGGCGATGTGGCTGATTTTAAATCAGGAGGAGTTTCAATCGTTAATATAGCCCAAGGCGGAGAAGTGGCGGTAGTCGGCGAGATGAGCATAGACGGAAGATTAATGGTTTGCTCGGGCGCCGGTTGCGGCCAGGCTTTGGATTTGGCTGTTGACGAAACTTTAGGGGATATGGGCGTTGAAGGAACGGTTGTGGCAGGCGCGTTTGCCGGCTATTGCGAGGAAGGATATATCTGGGTTCCCGGAAGCTCTAAATACGGAACAATGCCTGGTTTCTGCGCAAGCGAAAAAGAAATGACATACGAATATACAAATGAATTGATGCTTAATATGACCCAAGGCGAAGCAATGCTTGCCTGCGAGGCAATCGGCGGCGGCTATCATCTTATCAGTGAAAACGAATGGCTGACCATTGCTGAAAATATTATCAGGGTTATTGATAACGATGCTGATGAAGCGGCTGAAGGCTTGCAATTGCCATTTGTCATTGCGAGCGCCATTGCGAGCGGCAGCGAAGCAAACCCGACAACAATAGACAGTATCGCGTTTACACTATCAAACGGAAATATAATTTATGATTTTGCCGGCGGAGTCGGCGAATGGACGGACCAGACAATTACCAAAGCAAGCGTTTTTGAACCGCAAAGCGAAGATTGGCAGGAATATTTTGAAATTGATAATTATCAAGGATTTAACGTCGCTCCGCCGTATTATTATAATTCCGAAAATAACATCGGCAGAGTAAAGACGGGAACCGCGTCAAGTTCTTCCGACTACTTGCGCGGTTTTGTCCGCGGAGAAAACGCGCTGTTTGATCTGGATCTTTCACACAGTCCTGTTGACGCTACGTCTACTATCGGCTTTAGGTGCGCTAAGTAAATAATTATTAATTAATTTTAAATTGATATAGTATGCTTAAAAACAATAAGCACATAGTAATATCAGCTATAATTTTACTGGCAATAACCGCCGGTATTATTAGCTATGTCAATTATCTCATAAATAAGCCCTTAGACATAGAAATACCAAAGCATTTTATATATAACAATACTAAAATCGCGCTGGCCTGGACAGATGACAACACAGGAGAAAATTTAATCATTCAAAGCGATAAAAAAAATTATTACGGATTTTCAAGCGCTGAAATTTATTTTAGCATTACTAATACTTTAAGAAGGGATCAGGATATGGATATTGTGATATGGCTGCCTTCGGAAAAATCTAAAGCTGAAAAAGTTGAAAGAATCAATAAAGACGGGTCTAATTTTGAATTTCCAATTTCAAATTTTGAATCAATTTCCAATGATTTAATGAATAAATTTTCAAACAGAAAAGATGTTGGCGGGAGCAGTAATGGTTATGCTGTTAATGATGAAATTAAATCAGGACAGACTAATTATTACAAAGCAACTTTAAAATACCCTCCGATGTCAAAAGGGGAATTTTTCATAGAAGCATTTGGGTGCCCTTTTGTCATTTCGAACGGAGCGGAGCGGAGAGAGAAATCCCTTGAACATGGCAAAACAGTGAACGTGGAAAATAAAACCTTTAAGGGATTCCTCGCTGACGCTCGGAATGACAAAATTGCGTACGGCCACCTAGACCCGTGGTACTCATCCAGTTGGAGTTATCGCCGGCAGGTTACTTTGCAAAGCAGTCAAATCGCTACTACTACTTCCGCTTTTCCGGTTTTAGCCACTACTACTTTAGCGGATTTAAGAACAACAACTAATGGAGGCAAGGTTGGGAATGATAATGGTTATGATATTGTTTTTACTGACACGGACGGTGAAACCGTGCTTAATTATGAGCGGGAAAAATACGCTTCTACAACCGGGGAGATCGCTTATTGGATTAAGACGGATATTTCTTCTACTACGGATAAGGTGATTTATATGTATTATGGGTCTTCGACAAGCTCAGACCAGGCAACCACGACAGGGGTTTGGGATGATAATTATGTGATGGTTCAGCATATGCACCACGATTGGGACGCCTCTGCCGTTGATTCAACCAAATACGACAACGACGGAACGAATAATAATTTTTATTCGGCGACATCATCCGTCAGCACGGGACAAGTTGACGGAGCGATTGATTTTGATGGGGGGGATGATTATGTAAATGTTAATTCAGGAGGAGCTAATGATTTAGTTGGCGGAGCTTCAGGAGCGACTGTATCAGCTTGGATTAAAATAACAAATGACGCTACAAGAAAAATTATTTTTCACGATGCGTGGCTTGTTAATAGTCAAACACGATTGCGAGTGGAAATTCAAACTGACGAAACTATAGAATTAGGGGCGCGAGATGATACTTACGCGAGTCAGCAAACCGTTGTAACGGATAGTGCGATTTCGTGTGGAGTATGGCACCATATTACAGCTCTTTTTGATATTGCCAATGATAATATAGATATTTATGTTGACGGCTCAAAACCAGCTCAAACAGGGTCTGCTATTTTTGCTCAATCAACATTTGATACAGATGCGACAACTTGGACAAATATAGGAGCAGCGGGAGGAATTAACACTCTTTTTTTCAATGGCCTCATAGACGAAGTCCGTATTTCCAA
>JAGLYP010000015.1 GCA_023132155.1 Candidatus Parcubacteria bacterium | reverse complement strand
AGGTTAGCGTGGGGAGTTTTATGACGATTGGGGCGGAGCAGGATAACACTCCTACAGAGTTTGTTTCGCGGATTCGGGCGGCCGGGGACGCGGGAGAGTTTACTAAATTATCCACTTGGGAAAGTGAAGTGGATTGTAATTTAACAGCGACCACCACCAGAGTATTTTCCGGCACAGCCACTGGCGCTATTACAAGCGGCAATACTTTGGAATGGTTTAGCAATAATATTTATCAAAATGTTACGGCTACCTTAGTTTCCACTTCTTCCACCCAAATTTTGCTTAAAAATATTACCGGAGTTAATTATGATTTAGTAATGCAGTCAGGCGACCAATGGCGCTTGGCAAGTTCTACTCTTAATATGTGGGAGGTTAGCGGTACGACCGGAAATGAGTTGGGGGATACGGTTATTGCCGTGGCCGAGTGTTATAATGATTGGCCGAGCGCGGGGTTGGATGATAAAGTAAATCTTCACGGTTGGACGACTAATTCCACTAATTATATTAAGATTTATGCTCCAGCAGGAGAAAGGCATAATGGAATAATAAAATCAGGCGGAAATTATACTGGCTTTACTTTAAGAGAAATTGGCTCTACTTACGATGAAATAATAGACATAGCAGCAAATTATACCAGAATAGAGGGAATTATTTTTGACCTTAATTATCAAGCAGCTTTCAATGTACGAGCTGATGCTCTTTGTATCCGCATAGAACATTGCATATTTACTAAGGGGTCTGGTACTTCTGGTTATGGCGCATTAGAATTAGGAGCTAATTCTGCTTATGTCAGTAATTGTCTATTCCAGGATAATAGTTATGAAGGGATTTTTGTCAATGGTTCAAGTAATAGTTATGTTTATAACTGTACATTTGCAGATAATAAATATGGATTGAATATGCCAAATTATTCTACAAATAGTTTTACTGTTAAAAATTGCCTTGCTTATAGCAATAGCACAAAAGATTTTAATTTTTCGGATGCAAGCGCTACTGCTAATTATTGCGCTTCTTCAGATAATACAGCCGATGATTTAGGCGGCGCAGGCAATCGCATTGGCCAGACCTTTACTTTCGTGGACGAAGCTAATGACGATTTTCATTTGGCAAGCGCGGATACAGGAGCCAAAGGATATGGAACTGATTTAAGCTCTGATTCTAATTATGCGGTAACAGACGATATTGATTACCAAACCAGAACCGGGGCCTGGGATATCGGGGCTGACCAGTTTAATGAAACAGTGCATTTGATAAGGAAAACATACACTATTGACTCAAGCTCCGGAGATATTAGCCGGTCAAGCAATGTGGTTACGGTTAATTTGACAAGCGCGCATGACAACCTGAAAGTCGGGCAAACCATAAAGGTCTGGGATGTTGATGACTCGTCTTTTGACGGGTATTTTGCTATTGCTTCTGTCGCCTTTACTACTCAGTTCACTTATGCCCAGTCCGGCTCAAACGCCAACAGTGCCAACGGCTCTGTTGGCGGAGACTACGAGCTTCTTTCCACCTGGGAAACAGCCCAGCAAAGGGATCTGGTAACGGCTCAGCAGATAGAAGTGGCAGAGTGTTATAATGATTGGAGTAGCGGGTTGGATGATAGAGTGACGATTGACGGGTGGACAACTGATGCTACTCATTATATTAAGGTTTATGCTCCGAGCGGGGAGAGGCATGATGGTACGGCTGGCACCGGATTTAGAATATCCCCGTCTAGCAAAGGAGATGTTTTTTATATCAAAGAAACATATACCATAATAGAAGGGGTTGAAATATTTGATTATAATAGCTGGAATCATGATGCTATTGAGCTTAGAAGTGGATACTGCGCCATATCTCATTGTTTAATTCATGAAGATTCAAATGGCAGTGGACCGGGTGTTACGGCTGTTTATGCATCTACTCCAGATAATAGTAATACTTATATTTATAATAACATTATCTATGGCTTGATAGACAATGGAATTGTAACTTATTGGCGATCTGATCTCGGATATGCTATTTATGTTTATAATAACACCATAATAGGCATGGATATCCATGGTATAAAAGCTTATGCTGGCACATCATTTTTTCCCAAAAAAATAATCTCAAAAAATAATCTTGTTAAAGGCTCCGCAACCGCTGATTTTGCAACAGAAAGTTATGGTGAATTAATCAATTACAATTCCGTCTCTTCCGACGGAACAGCCGACGATTTCGGCGGCGCAGGCAATCGCATTAACCAAACCTTTACTTTCGTGGACGAAGCAAATGATGATTTTCATTTGGCGGGTACTGATTCAGGAGCAAGGAATCAAGGAACGGATTTAAGCGCGGACGCTGATTATCCTTTTTCAACTGACATAGACGGCTATACCCGGCCTTACGGCGGGCTTTGGGACATTGGCGCGGACGAAGCAAGCGGTTATGCTGTAACCAAAATAAATTCCCCGTACACTGACAGCGGGAATTGGTATGACGCTAACTGGAAATATAAGCGGGCTATTGTTTTAAATAATTCGCAGATTTCCACTACCACCAGCAGTTTTCCAATATTGGCAACCACGACTTTGGCTGATTTAAAATCCTACGCTTATGACGGGCATGTGGGGAGCAATAGCGGGCATGATATTATTTTCGTGGATGATGATAATAGTACTTTGCTTAATTTTGAAAGAGAGAAATACGACCCGGCCACAGGCGAAATCGCTTATTGGATTAAGACGGACATATCATCAACCACAGACAAGACAATTTATATGTATTACGGCAACGCCTCCGCAAGTGATCAAGAAAACCCTTCGGGAGTTTGGGGAGATTCTGCTTTGGGTGTTTGGCTAATGAATGAAGGAACAGGAGTTATATATGATTCAGTTTCAAATGTTCAAAGTAGTTTTAGTAATGATGTTACCTGGGTTTCAGATGGAATTAAATTTGGCGCTTTGGGCAAGGTTGATACTAATGTTGAAGCGAATGCAGGGATTAATTCTGAATTTACTTATGTTTTAAAAGTTAAATGGTATGCTTCTGAAAACGAAAAACAATCAATAATGGGTTATAATAACCCAGCTAATACTAATTATTATAATATTATATGTGATCAATCTGACAACAGCCCTGCATTATGGACAGTAGACAATGGATGGGATTCTTGCTCTGTTGACTCTAATGTTAATTATGCAGATGGTAATATTGTTTATATAGTTGCTGTCCGAGATGGCACTACCACCAAGATATACACACAAGGCGTATTTCGGAATAGCAAGACTAGTGCTGCATATGGTAATATTTATGTATCAGGACAAGAATTTCATTTTGGATGGTCTGATATTTTCTATGATATTCCAAATGTAGAGATACTGCATGCAGGAGCTTTTGATAGAGCTTTTTCGGCTGGGTGGATTGAAACGGAGTATAATAATCAGGTTAGCGTGGGGGATTTTATGACATTTGGGGCGGAGGAGAGTTTGAATCGGGTTGTAATTGTGAACGCGCCGATTACCAGCTATTTAACAGACGGGCTTGTCGGGCATTGGACATTTAACGGGCAGGACATGGACTGGGCGTCAACAACCGCCGAAGCCCTTGACCGTTCCGGCAATTCAAACAACGGCAATGTCATAGGCGCTAAAGCCGTGATTGGCAAGGTTGGGCAGGGGTTGGAGTTTGATGGGGTGGATGATTATGTGGATGTGCCGGACGCTGATAGTTTAGACGCTACCAGTGTGACGCTTTCGGCTTGGGTTAAGTCAGGGACTGTCGGGAGGTATATTTTGGCGAAGGATCCGCCGGGCGTAGAATTTTATGATACTTTTACTGAAGCCACAATTACCGAATTGTCGGTGCACAATCCTGATACGGGAACAGGTTGGACAAGAATTATCGCATATGAAAGTGATTTAGCAGTTTTAAATGTTCAAAGCTCGGGCTATGTTGGGCCACCCCTTTTAGGTAATGTTGGAACTCTTTACGAAACCGATGATACTATGTCGTCGGCTGACTATGATGTTGAGGTAACACAAGTAAATGGGGATACAGGTGATGATTATTGCTATATCGCTGCAAGAATCCAAGGTGCGGGTGATATGTATGTCCTTCAATGGAATGAAGATGCTGGTTCAGTAGAATTGTGGGAATGTGTTGGGGGCGCTTGGAATTTATTGGATAGCACTTGGGCAAGCGGAATTGCAGATACTTCAATTGTTAAATTGTCAGTAGAGGGGACAACAATTAAAGGATATGATGATGCTACTGAGATGTTTTCAATTACCAATAGTTCTCATTCCTCAGCGGGTAAAGCAGGTATAGGAGCTGGAGATATAGGTCTTGGATATATTTCTGCTGATTTGAGTACTCAGGAATTTGACAATTTTACAGTAACTGTAACAGGAGCGGCCGGCAAATCCGATGTCCCCTACGCTCTAAGCACAGTAGGCGGGGGGCAGTTTTTGATAATGAACAACGGGACAACTTATACCGCTACCAGCACGACTGATATTAATGACAATGAGTGGCATCATATTGTCGGGAGTTATGACGGGACAACAATGAAGATATATATTGACGGGAATTTGGAAGACACTAATACTGATTTTTCCGGCAATCTGCCGACTAATACTGAAAATGTGAAAATTGGAGCTGACTATCAATCCACACTTGATAATTTTTTTGACGGGTTGATTGATGAAACGCGCATTTATAACCGCGCGCTTTCGGCGGATGAGATTGGGGAGTTGTATCGGGCCGGGGCGAGGAAGATGAGGTTGAATTAACGTCGTCCAACCGTAATTTCAAAATTCAATTAGCTCAAACCGCCCAGCCGTAAACGGCAAGGCTATGTATTGATTTTGCAAGCCCGCTGAAGCGGGCTATATGAAAAAATATAAATATAATAGCCCTGTTCACAGGGCTTAAAGAATCAAAACATAGCCTTGGCATTTATGCCTTGGCGGCGGGAGCGGGACGAATGTTGGAATATAATATTTATGTTTTGGCTGGGCACGAGGGACAAATTTGATTATTAAAATTTTTTAAATCTATGCCAAACACATATTACGAATTATATTATCACATTATATGGGCAACAAAAAAGAGGATGGAATTAATAGATGATGATATTGGAATATTATTAAAAGAAAAAATTTTAAAGAAAATCAAAGAGCTAAAATCACAGATGTTAGAATTTAATTCATATTTAGACCATTGCCATTTATTAGCAACAATTCCGCCAAAAATAAGCATTTCTGATTTTGTCGGCAAAATAAAGGGTTACAGCTCTTATGAAATTAATAAAATCAGGGGTGAAAAATGCATTCAATGGCAAAGGGGCTTTGGCATTTTGTCTTTAAGCAAAAAAGCGCGCCATTTGTTAAAAAATATATTTAAAACCAAAAACAGCATCATGAGAATAAAACTATTATTGATGTTTTGGAATTTGTGCCGAAGGAGTAGGTTTTAAATTTTGGTTATTGGTTATTGAAATTTTTTTGATGTTTGTATATTGATTATTGTATCTTTTTATAAATCGAGTTTCGGCATAAAAAAAAATTGACAAACAATTTAAATAAGCGTAATATAGGGAATGTAATCCCTGAATTACGCGTAAAATATGTATAATAGATTGATAAAAAAACAAATATCAGCCAAATTTTACTGCGGCAGAGCAATAATTATTATCGGAGCCAGACAGGTCGGAAAAACCACCTTGTCTAATATTTTATTAAAAGAAAGGCAGGAAGCGATAATTAAGTTTAACGGAGATAATCCCGGTGATCGCGAAAAATTAAACAATAAAGATCTGGAGGAATTGATAAAAATTGTCGGCGATAATAAAATAATATTTATTGATGAGGCGCAGAAAATAAATACAATCGGACAGACCATAAAACTTTTGGTTGATGAGTTTAAAGAAAAAAAACAAATCATTGCCACCGGTTCATCAAGTATAAATCTTTTAGATAAGACTGCCGAGCCTTTAACCGGCCGTAAAGTTGTTTTTCATCTGCATCCTTTGTCATTGGAAGAAATATATCCTGAAAAAAATTTGCTTTTAATCCATAAAGAGCTGTCCAGCAATTTGATTTACGGCTTTTATCCCGAAATAGTAAAATTGCCAAGCAATGCTGAAAAAGAAGATATGCTTGATGAGCTTTGCGAAAGCTATTTATTCAAAGATATTTTGGAATTTCAAAAAATAAAAAATTCAGCGGTTTTATACTCGCTTTTAAAAGCGCTGGCTTTGCAAATCGGCTCAGAAGTGTCATATAATGAATTGTCAAATATTATCGGCATTGAAAAAAAGACGATTGAGCGCTATATTGATTTGCTTGAGAAAAATTTTATTGTTTTTCGCCTTCCCCCGTACGCGGTGAATAAAAGGCGGACTATTTCCAAATTGCGAAAGGTGTATTTTTATGATTTGGGAATCAGGAACGCGGTAATTAATAATTTTAACGCTTTGGACAGCCGTAATGATGTTGGAGAATTGTGGGAGAATTTCGCGGTTATTGAACGGATTAAATATCTTGGCAATAAGCGCAAGCGCGTTAATAAATATTTTCTAAGAACTTATGACGGGGCGGAAATTGATTTAATAGAAGAGTCAGGAGGGCAATTAGAGGCTTTTGAATTTAAATTTAGCGTGAAACGAAAAAAAACAACCGGGAGAACCGCCGGAATTGACTACACGCTAATTACTCCGGATGATATGGAATGGTTTTTTGATTAAAGATTACGCGGAAACTCGGTTTCCAATTTGGCAGCTGCCAAATTGGAAACCGAGTTTCTAATAAAACAAAATGCTCAAAAATACAAAGCCAAAATTAATAGCAATTTTTATAATAATCCTCATCATCGCGGGAACTGTTCGCTATGTCCAATATCTCATAAATAAGCCCTTAGACATAGAAATACCCAAACATTTTGTTTATAATAACACAAAAATAGCATTGGCATGGACAGACGATAATACGGGCGAGAATTTAATCATTCAAAGCGATAAAAAGAATTATTACGGATTTTCAAGCGCTGAAATTTATTTTAGCATTACTAATACTTTAAGAAGGGATCAGGATATGGATATTGTGATATGGCTGCCTTCGGAAAAATCTAAAGCTGAAAAAGTTGAAAGAATCAATAAAGACGGGTCTAATTTTGAATTTCCAATTTCAAATTTTGAATCAATTTCCAATGATTTAATGAATAAATTTTCAAACAGAAAAGATGTTGGCGGGAGCGATAATGGCTATGCTGCTAATGATAAAATAGAATCAGGTGAAACTAATTATTATAAAGCAACAATCAAATATCCTCCGATGTCAAAAGGGGAATTTTTCATAGAAGCATTTGGGTGCCCTTTTGTCATTTCGAACGGAGCGGAGCGGAGAGAGAAATCCCTTGAACATGGCAAAACAGTGAACGTGGAAAATAAAACCTTTAAGGGATTCCTCGCTAACGCTCGGAATGACAAAATTGCGTACGGCCACCTAGACCCGTGGTACTCATCCAGTTGGAGTTATCGCCGGCAGGTTACTTTGCAAAGCAGTCAAATCGCTACTACTACTTCCGCTTTTCCGGTTTTAGCCACTACTACTTTGGCTGATTTAAGAACAACAACTAATGGAGGCAAGGTTGGGAATGATAATGGTTATGATATTGTTTTTACTGACACGGACGGTGAAACCGTGCTTAATTTTGAACGCGAAAAATACGCTTCTACCACCGGGGAAATTGTTTACTGGATTAAGACGGATATATCCTCAATAACAAACAAGACGATTTATATGTATTACGGGAATTCAGGCGCTTCTGATTTAGCTACGACTACCGGGGTTTGGGATGATAATTACAAAGGCGTCTGGCATATGAATCAAGACCCGTCAACCGCCAGTACCACAGACAGCACTTTAAATAATAATGACGGGACTTCCGGCGGTTCAATGACCTCTGCTGATTTAGTTAATGGACAGACAGGCAAGGCAATAGATTTTGACGGAGCTGATGATTTGATAAATTGCGGCAAGGACAGCAGTCTAAACGGCATGGGTCCGCTGACATGGGAAGCCTGGATATACCCCAGAAGCAGAGGCGAGGGTGTTAATGATGCGCCTGCCGGAAGGATAATAAACAAACTAAAAAGGTTCTTTATGGAGGATATAGGTGGAGGAGGCCGCCACATTGGCTTAACTGCGGTTACCTCTCCACTTACATATAGAGTGTCAAATGATTACATTAATTATAATACCCAGTGGCATCATGTTGTGGCTACTTGGGATGGGGTAAACAATTGCTGGGCTATTAATTTTTATATTGACGGGGTACTGAGAAATAATGGGGGCGGCGGTTCAGGCACTAAAGAAGACGACAGCGCTTATGATCTGATAATCGGCAATGTTATAGGCCAAACTTATACTTTTGACGGTCTTATTGACGAGGTGCGTGTTTCCAGTATTGTTCGTTCCGCTAACTGGATTACTACAGAATATAATAATCAGAGTGATGTAGCGAGTTTTATGACATTTGGGGCCGAGGAGACATTGAAGTTGGACATTACGACATCCGCGCAGGTTTTGACGGAGGGGACGGAATCGGGCGTGTTTACGGTTCAGGCGCAGAATTCAAGCGGAGACGCGATGGATATGGGGAATAATGTAACGGTTAATTTGGCAAGCGACTCATCGGGAACTTATCATTTCGCGTCCACAACCGCAGGCACGGCAATTAGCTCGGTAACAATCCCGTCCGGGTCTAACTCGGTTAATTTTTACTACACAGACCATAAAGCCGGCGCTCCTACGATTACGGTTCAGGCAACGAATTTTACTTCAGACACCCAACAACAAATGGTGCAGGGCGTTTGGTATAACACCGGATATCAATGCCGCCGGCAGATAACTTTGGACGCGGACCAAATATCAACGACCACTTCCGCGTTCCCTGTTTTAGCCACAAGCACTTTGGCGGAAATGGCGACTGTTACGCATGGCGGATGCGTTCAAAACGACAGCGGGCATGATATTATTTTCGTGGATGACGACAATACCACGCTCTTAAACTTTGAACGGGAAAAATACGCCAGCACCACAGGCGAAATCGCTTATTGGATTAAGACAGATATATCATCAACCACAGACAAGACGATTTATATGTATTATGGGTCTTCGACAAGCTCAGACCAGGCAACCACGACAGGCGTTTGGGATGATAATTTTGTTATGGTCAACCACCTTGCCCACGACGGGGTTGCGACAACAACCTATCCTGATTTCCTTGACAGCACAAAATACGACAATGACGGGTCAAGCAAAAATATGAACAGCGATGATTTGGTAGACGGGCAGATTGACGGAGCTTTGGATTTTGATGGGGCGGATGATTATGTGAGTTGTGGGAATCAGTCATCATTACAAATAACTGGCGATGTTATTACTATTTCTACTTGGATTAAGTCAGATAGTTTGTTAACAGGTCAACGAGTGGTTTCAAAATGGGGAACTGGTAATTGGGCTTATTTATTACAATTGGGTGCTTCTGGGAAAATTACCTTTTCTGTATTTGATGATGATGGAGGAGAGTCAACTGAAACTTCATATGCTTCGTATACCACTAACTGGACACATATAATTGGAATTTATGATGGTGCAAAGCAGAGTATATATATTAATGGGGAAATAGACCCTTGGTCGCCTAAGGATAATGTTGGAAATATTTTGCCAGGGGGTAAAAATGTTGTGATTGGATACGAGGGAGCTATTGAAGGAACAACGTATTTCAACGGCATCATAGACGAAGTCCGTATTTCCAA
>JAGLYP010000014.1 GCA_023132155.1 Candidatus Parcubacteria bacterium | reverse complement strand
GGTTAGCGTGGGGAGTTTTATGACTTTTGGGGAAGAGGTTTGTTTGCCGGAGCCGGTTTCTAGGCCGAGCGGAGAGAATGTTAAGACAAGGATTAAAGGAGGGGTTAGGTTTAAAGGAGGGGTTCGGTTTTGAATTTGAACTACAGGAATTATCTTTAGCAAGAATAATGCGAATAATAGAATTCTTGTTAAAAATAATTCTTGTAGTTTTAACTACAAAAATTTTGTTTAAACAAAAGTAATATATGATTTCAAGATTTATTAGAGGAAAAGTTTATGTTTTTATAGACGCTGAGAACTTATTTTATTCCCAGCGCAATTTAGGGTGGCGTATTTCTTATGAAAAGTTGATGGATTATTTTAAGCGGGAATGCGGCGAAAAAACAAGATGTTTTGTTTATAAAGGGGTTGACGAAAATAATACAGGGCAAAAGAGATTTTTAGATATGCTTGATATTAACGGTTATATTTTGCGCACTAAAGTTGTTAAGATAATAAAAAATCCAAACGGCAAAAATAAATGGAAAGGCAATTTGGACATAGAGTTGGCTTTGGAAATGATTGGATTAAAAGACAGATATAATACTGCGGTTTTAATTTCTGGAGATAGCGATTTTGCCATTGTTTTAGATCAATTAAAGCAAGCCGGCAAAAATGTTATTGTGATGTCCACAAGGGGCAGAGTTGCAAAAGAACTTTTGGAGCGGGCAAAATACATTGACTTGCGCAAATTAAAAAACAAAATTGCCCAATAAAAAAATCTGGAGCTGCTCCCTTGCGGGAACACTCCAGAGTGTCATCACATTATTAGTATAGCAAATTATTAGTTTTTGTCAAGCAAATAATTGTGGATAAGTTTTTTTAAAGCGATTAGCCAAGGGAGGGACGAAATTCAAAGTTAGCCTTTAATGGCATTGAAAACCAAACATTAAACTGCTATAATCAATAATAATATGTTTAAAAAAACAATACATTTCATAAAATACAACAACGCCGCCTTATTAATATTATTGGCGATTTTCGCGATCGGTTCCGGCGCTTGGGCGCAAACTGAAGCTGGTCGGGAATTTATCGGCGAAAAACAGGAAAAAATTGAAGGAACAGACAATACTTTGCTTCTAAGCGTTGATATGGAAGAATATGATATGGATTTTAAAATTGAAAGAATTAAAGAAAACGATAAATATTATTTTGTTGCTTACACTTATTTGGATTTAGCAAAAATAGATAATGTTTGGGAGTATCAGCTGAATGAAAAAATCAGAAAAATATCCAAAAAAATAAAAAAAGATTTGGGCGCTTATTTGGCCGAAGAATTAAAAGAAGAATATGATGCCAGAATTAAGGCATTAAAGAAAGAGCGGGAGATAGCCGCGGAGAAAGGAGAAGAAACAAGAATAGAAGTTGCTGATTATTCAGGCTTGATTGGAAAAACTTTAAAATTAACCGAAAAAATATTTTCCGGCTATGAATCCGTTAAAAAACGGGAGATTCCTTCACCGGCTGTTCCGGCAACAGTATTGGCAAAAAGAAAAATTAAAGAGCAGACAAGCGAGGAGAGCGAGGGAGAGCCGGATGATTTAACAAAAGTTTATTTTGATTATCTTGAAAAAATGAAAAATGACGCTGCTGAAGAATCTGTTGCTATTGAGGAGCCTGTTGTTGATATTCCCGCGGATGAAGATATTAGCGAAGAAGATAATATTGGAGAAAATTTAGCTGGCGATGAAGAATCCTCCTACGCTGAAGCTACGGAGGACAAGACCGAAGACGAATTGCTTAAGCTCATTGAAGATGGCGTTAGCGAAACAGAAAGCGGATTAACGGAATCTGTTGAAGAAATTATTAAAGATGAGCCATTGCCGGATGAAAAAGAAACGCCAGCTCCGGCAGAAGAGCTTGATGTGGAAATAATGGAATTACCAATTGAAGATAATTAATAGGTCATCGTATTTTGTTATTTTGGCTGAGTATCCTCTTTTTTTGTCATCTCGACGAGCGACAGCGAGGAGAGATCTATAATACGTAAATTATAGAAAAAGATTAAAATAAAAAATATATTAAAAATATTAGATCAACCAAAAACATGGGAAAAGTTTAAATATATTAAAGATCTCTCCGCTCCGCTGCCGCTCCGGTCGAGATGACAAAATGGGAGGCGCTTTGTTCTGGTCGAGATAACAAAAGAGAAAAAGAAATGTTTGCTTGAGATTATAATCAATATGCCGATAATCAAAAATAAACAAGAAATAAGCGGTTCAAAAGCAAGAAAGCAAGCCGTCAGATTAATTGAAGCAGGCATTAAAGCCGTACAGGCGGAAAACCTAATGAAGAAAGCCGTCCGTTACGGAAAGGAATTTAATTCGCTTATTATTAATAACAATGAATTTGATCTGCTGACCGGCAGAATTTTTGTTATTGGCGGCGGCAAGGCCGCCGGCAAAATGGCGGAGATTTTTGAAAAAATCGTGGGTGAAAACAATATTGCCGCGGGAATCGTTAATTCCATTGAAAAAAATAAAAATATTAAAAAAATTAAAGTAATCAAGGCAGGACATCCATTGCCTGACCGCGCGGGATTGAAGGGCGTGGAAAAAATGCTTGGACTGAAAGAAAAGTATAAAATTAACAAAAAAGATTTGGTAGTCTGCCTTTTATCCGGAGGCGGTTCGGCAATGCTGCCGGCTCCGGTTGACGGCGTATCTTTGAAAGATAAGCAAAAAACAACGGATTTATTAATAAAGTCCGGCGCGAGCATTGGGGAAATAAATGCCGTGCGCAAGCATTTGTCAAAGATAAAAGGCGGACAACTGGCGGAATTTTTCGCGCCCGCGCGGGCGGTTTCAGTAATTATTTCCGATGTAATTTTTGATCAGCAGGAAATAATCGCTTCCGGACCGACAGTGTTTGATCCGGCCGCTTTTCAAGATGCGTATTTGGTTTTGGAAAAATACGATTTAATTACGAAGTGCACCCCAAGGGCATTTCCTGCGGGGCACCCTTTGGGTAAGAGCGCTCCGGCAAGCGTAATTAAATATATTAAAGAGGGAACGCGAGGCAGGCAAAAAGAAACAAGCAAAATTTCGGGCCAAGCAAAAAATTTTATTATTGGCTCTAACAGGGACGCGCTTGAAGCAATCGCTTTAGAAGCCATGCGCGCGAAATTAAAACCGTTAATTGTTACCGCGAGCATAAGTGAAAATGTTGAGTTGGAAGTTAAAAGGATAATTGCCGGTTTGTCCCAAGAAAAAAATAGTGGTTATGATGTTTTGCTTTTTGGCGGCGAGCCTTTAGTATCTTTGCCAAAAGACCATGGAAAAGGCGGCCGTAACCGGCACTTGTCCGCGCTTGTTTTGGATTATTTAAAAGACACGGATTTTTCATGGGTGTTTGCCAGCGTCAGCACTGACGGCTCTGACTATACGAAAAATATCGCCGGCGCCATTGTTGACAATAATTCATATCGCCAGGCAATAGAGAAAAAAATTGATATCGCGGAGCATATAAAGAATTTTGATACTGATAGCTTATTTAAAAAGCTCGGCAATTCTTTAATCAAAATGGACAATACCAATACGAATGTTGGGGATGTAATGGTTTTTTTGAGAAAATAGATGTTTTTTGTCATTGCGAGCGCCAGCGAAGCAATCCCGTGGTTCCTGCGCCGTCCATTGTAAATTCACATATGATGTTCTGTGGCACGGGGTTGCTTCGCAAGCTCGCAATGACAAAGAAGGCATTCGCTTGAGATAGTAAGAAAAGCATTCATCAAGACACAGAAGGACAGAAAACCGGATATTATCAATGTTTATTTACACAAATAATAAAAATGCCCCGTAAATTATACAAAATCCTAATCATTCTCGCGATAATCGGAATATTTTTAGCGCTTCCGGTGTTTTGGATGACTTTAAGCGCGGAAAACAAATTGGAAGTCGCGTTTTTAGACATAGGCCAGGGCGATGCCAGCTTAATTAAAACTCCGTTCGGACAAAATATTTTAATTGACGGCGGACAGGATTATAAAATAATAGAAAGGCTTGAAGAAGAATTGCCGTGGTGGGATACGACAATTGATTTAATGATTTTGACTCATCCGCATAACGATCACGTTGCCGGCTTGATACCTGTTTTAGAAAGATATAAAGTAAACAAGATTTTTTATACAGGAGTAGTACATACCGCCCCGTCTTATCTGGAGTGGCTTAAATTAATTAGAGAAAAAAATATTCCTTTGATTATAATTGATCGTCCGCAAAAAATAATTTTTGGTAACAGCTGTTTTTTGGATATAATTTATCCAAGAAAAAGCCTGTTAGGCAAAAGCGTAAACAATCTTAATAACACTTCAATTATAGCTGAATTGGACTGCGAAAACAGAACGGTTTTATTTATGGGAGACGCGGAAACGGAAGTGGAAGAAGAATTAATTAAAACAGGCGATTTGGGCAGTGTGGAAATTTTAAAAGTCGGACACCATGGCTCAAATACTTCCAGCAATCGGGAATTTTTACAATTGGTAAATCCGCAAAAAGCAGTGATTTCAGTAGGTAAAGATAATAAATTTGGTCATCCCAGCCGGCGGATTATTAAGCGTTTGGAAAAGATGGGGGTGGAAATTTTGCGGACGGATTTGGACGGAACGATTAGGTTTTGAAAAAACCTTGCCATTTATAAATATTTTGCTATACTGATATTAATTAAATATAAAAGATTTCAATATTATTATTCGCATGTCCCGCATTCGTAGTGGCGGGTTTGCGAAGCGAATAACCTAAAATTATGGAAAAAAAGATATTAATTGTTGAAGATGACGCTATGATTGGCGGAATGTATAAAACCAAATTAGAGCAGGAAGGATATATGGTTTTTATTGCCGATAACGGCGCCTCAGGGCTTAGCATGGCATTAAGCCAAAATCCGGATTTGATTTTATTGGATATTATTATGCCGCAGTTGGACGGTTTTTTGGTTTTGCAAGAGCTTAGGGCCAGCGCCAAAACAAAAAAAACGCCGATAATAATGCTGACCAATTTAAGCACGGATGAAGATAAGAAAAAAGGCGGTCAATTAGGGGCGACTGATTATTTGGTAAAAGCGAATTTAACTCCGTCGCAAGTCGGTGAAGCGATAAAAAAATATTTAAAATAATATATATAATGCGAATCCGCGAATATATGCGAATCCGCGAATTGCGAATAATTCGTTGATTGATATATTGGGTGGATTTATTTTTTTATGAAAAACGAAAAAACTTTAGTGATTATCAAGCCGGATGGCGTGCAAAGATCGTTGATTGGTGAAATTATTAAGCGTTATGAACGCGTTGGACTTAAATTAATCGGCCTTAAAATGATTATTCCAACCGAGGAACAAGCAACCACGCATTATTATGATGTCGGCGGTGATGAATGGATTGAAGAAGTAGGCAGAAAAGCCGCGGAAGCTTATGAAAAAAAAGGAGAAAAATCTCCGTACAAAACTTATTCGGAAAACGGCTGGGCGGTTTTAAAGGCTAATGCCAAGTATTTAAGTTCCGGACCTGTTGTGGCTATGGTGTGGCAGGGAGCAGGCGCGATTGAGTTGGTAAGAAAAATAACAGGCTTTACCGCTCCGCTTTTGGCTGATGTCGGCACAATTCGCGGTGATTTAACTTTGGATTCTTTCGCGCTTGCGGATACTGACCAAAGAAGCGTTAGAAATTTAATTCATGCTTCCGGTACTGTTGAAGAAGCGGAGAAAGAGCTGAAAATCTGGTTTAAAGACGAGGAAATCCTTAAATATACGCATTTGCAGGAAAAAATCTTGTATGATGTGAATTTGGATGGGATAAAGGAATAATGCTTGACTTTTTTATAAAACATGCTATTATAATATTATAGATTATGAAGCAAGCAAATAACAAAAATTTATTATTAAGCCTTTTGTTATTACTACCCGATAGGGTGGCTTGTTTTGACAGTTGATAAATTTCAACAAAAAATAAATTGGCAGCCACCCGTAAACGGGTGGTTTTTTAGTTTGTACATGAACAAAATAAGAATATAAAACAAACAAATTTTTAAAAGGAGGGTTGATTATGGGTTTAATAGAGAAAATAGAAGAAATGAAAAAAATTAAACAAGAGTTATCGCTTGAGGCGGAAAGAAGCGGCAATTGGGAAGAGTATGATAAACTTTCCGAAAAGATCCTTGATAAACATCGGGAATTATCAATGGCTCAATTAAAGCTCCAATGCGCCGCCTGCTAGGGCGCGAAAACGAAAGGGAGAGATTTTTTAAAATCCTCCCTTTTTAATTTTGCTATAATCACAAAAAAATGGCGCTTTAAAGTATAACCGTCTTTATTTTTTCATTTAATATTAGTTAAATTAATAAAATATTAACAAAAAACGCTTGCTTTTTCCAATAGTTATGATATAATTATCCACAGATAGGGAAAATCCCTGATATTTATAATATGATTAAGACATTACAAACAACTTATTTCTTTTTTTACTTTTGGTTTGCTCTGCCGAGGAGATTAGTTGTTCGTGGTGTTTTAACCACTTAAAGTAGATAAAACATCATTAGGGAAAACAACAACCGGCTCCTCGCTTAAAGAGGAGCCGGTTTTGTTTTTTTTAAAGTCATTTTTTTAATTGTTATTGCCCTTTAAATTTTATTTGTTGTTTTATTAAACCACTAGATTAAGGAGGAGTAGAAAATGGAAGCAATTGTAGCACTGGAGCTGATGACGGATGTTGGCAAGGTTGAGATACTGAAAAATAAAATAGAGTATCTGAGGCAAGAAATTCAATCTGGCGGCGCGCTGTTGTCGGACGATACGGCGAAATGCGTAAAAATGGTAGGAATTATTTGCGGCCAAGACATAGTTAGCTTTGGACGCAAGGACAAGGCCTTAAAAATCATCAATTCATCAGAAAAGATTTTTTTGTCTACTAAATGCCATGAAGAATTGTCGGCAAGAGATGCTTCTTATGCTCTTGGGCTTTGTGTTGCCGCAAATCGGTAATTTTTAAAACAGCAGCAATAAAGGGTAGGGGTGTTAACAAACGCTCTTACCCTTTATTTCCATTTATGATAATATTTATATATTAATAAGATTAATTTATTAAAAGTATGCCAAAAAAAATTAAAATCGGAGCAGCCGGCAATAAGGGCAGTTTTTCCGAGGAAGCAGCTGATTATTATTGCCATAAAAACGGCATTAAGGACTATGAGCTGGTTTATTTGTGCAGTGTCAATAATACGCTTGTTGCTTTAAATAAGGGAGAAACAGATAAAGGCGTTTTTCCAATTGAAAATTCCAATGGCGGAATTGTTTATGAGTCGGTTTATTCTATGAGCGAGCACAATTTTGAAATTGAAAATATTTTTGAAATTGACATCAAAATGAATTTGCTCGCGCTGAAAGGAATAAAAGCAAGCGAGATTACAAAAATTGTTTCCCATCCCCAAGCCTTAAAACAGTGCCGCATGTATTTAAAGCGCAAATGGGGAGATACGGATTTAGAAGAATATTCAGACACCGCCAGCGCGGCTAAAGCATTAAGCAATGGCAATTTGCCCAAAACAGCAGCGGTAATCGCCCCGCGCGTCTGCGTGGAATTATACGGCTTGGAGCTTTTTGAAGAAAGCATCCAGGATTTAAAATTTAATTTTACAACTTTTATCGCGGCGGTAAAGAGGAAATAATAATTAAAAAATAAAGAATGAATAAAGATTTTAAAATCGGGCTTATCGGTTTTGGGAATTTTGGAAAATTAGCCGCTTGCGTATTGAGCGGGGATTTTGACGTAAGAGTTTTTCATAATAGTAAGCAAAAAAAATATTTTCTTGACGCTAAAAAAATCGGAGTAAAATTGGCTGGCATAAAAACCGTTTTAAATTCCGATATTATAATTTTAACAGCGCCAATTTCCCAGACCGAAAAAATTATTAAAGATATTTCCAAAAAAATTAAACATAATGCTTTATTAATTGATACTTGTTCGGTTAAAATTTATCCATGCAGGTGGCTTAAAAGATACGCGCCTAAAAATATTGAGATAATGGGTACGCATCCGATGTTCGGGCCGACTACGGCAAAATTTGACATCAATAGAAAAAATTATAAGCTGGATGATAAGCAAATAGTTTTGTGTCCTTTAAGAATTAGCGGTGAAAAATTGGGATTGATAAAAAAATATTTGAAAAATCTTGGCTTAAAAGTGATTATAACAAGCGCGGAAGAACATGATCGGCAAAACGCCAAAACCTTGAGCCTTGTTCATTTTATCGGCCGCTCTTTGTCGGCTTCCAAAATCAACGAGCAAAAAATATATACTCCCGGTTACGCGGGTTTGTTAAAAATTTTGCCGCACACGACTTCGGATGATTGGCGGCTATTTTATGATATGCATAATTATAATCCATTTGCCGAAAAGTTAATGGATAAATACATGGAATCAGGGCGCGCGCTGCAAGAGAAAATTGTTGAAGCGTGTTCTGAAAATGAGTTTGATTTTAATCGAAAAATGATTGATAAAATTGATAAGCGGATTTTTTTATTACTGCAAAAAAGATTTCAGCATGCTCGCTTAATCGGTAAATTTAAGAAAAAGCAGGGCTTAAAAATTGTAGACAGAAAAAGAGAGCGGGAAATTATTAATAAAAAAGTAAAGCAAACAAAGCTGGATAAAGAGTTTATTAAAAAATTATATAAAATAATTTTTAGCGAAGCGTACAAATGGCAAAAATAGAAGATATTTTATCAAATAGAATAAATAGAATTGAAGAATCCGGAATTAGAAAAGTTTTTGCGCTAGCCGCGAAGAATAAGCGCGAGTATATAAATTTATCAATCGGCCAGCCGCATTTTTCTGTTCCCCAAAAACTTAAACAAGCGGCAAAAGACGCGATTGATGATAATGCCAATGCTTATATAAGCACTTGTGGCTTGCAAGAGTTAAGAGAGGCGGTTTCTGAAAAATTAATCAAGCAAAATAATATTAATTCAAGCGTGGAAGATATAATAATTACCAGCGGCGTGTCTGGCGCGATATTTTTGTTATTTTCCAGTATTTTTAATAAACACGACGAAGTAATTTTACCTGATCCGTATTTTGTTTTGTATAAGCGAATTTTAAATTTTTTGGGAGTAAAGATTATTTTTTTAGATACTTATCCTGATTTCCGCCTGCATTGTGAAAAAATAAAAAAGTTGATTTCTTCAAAAACCAAAGCAATTATAATTAATACACCGAATAATCCAACAGGAATTGTTTATAGCAAGGAAGAGTTGAAAAGTTTGGCTGATGCCGCGCGCAAGCATGATTTATTGATAATCTCCGATGAGATTTATGAAAAGTTTGATTATGAAAATAAATTTTTCAGTGTTGGCCGATTTTATGATAAGACAGTAACTTTGAACGGATTTTCCAAGAGCTTAAGCATAACCGGCTGGCGCGTCGGCTACGCGCATGGCCCGGGAAAAATTATTAAAGCTATGAACAAATTACAGCAATATACATTTGTATGCGCGCCATCCATGGCGCAGGCAGCGCTGGTTAAACAGTTTGATGCGGATATTTCCTTGCATGTAAAAAAATATCAGGAAAAAAGAAATTATTTGTATGAAAATTTAAAAGATAAATATACTTTGCAAAAGCCGGAAGGCGCGTTTTACGCGTATATAAAATATCCGGAAAATTATCCGGATTTTGGAGAAGAAATGCTTAAAAATAAGCTTTTAACTGTTCCCAGCGAGGTTTTTTCTGAAAAAAGCGGCTATTTTCGCCTTTCTTTCGCGGTTTCAGACGAGGTATTGGAAAAAGGACTCGCGATTTTAAAGAAAATAAGCTAAGGTATTTTATTGTTTTTTGAAGCTTGAAATATAAAAAGCAACGGTAGGCCATAGTAGTATTTACCGTTGTTTTTTTGTTTTTGCTATTTAAAGTTGATTAGGTTATAATATGTGTATAGATAAAAAAGTTATATTAATAAATATTGAATTTTAATAATATGCCAATTAAGAAAAAAACAAGCAAAAAGCCAAGAATTTCAAAAAAAATTAAGATTCCGGCAAAATTAACCAAGTATTTGGAAAAAGCGGGAGTTAAGCATGAAATTTTGGAGCATAAAACCGTTTATACCGCGATTGACGCGGCCATGACAATCAAGAAAAAGATGGATGAAATCGCCAAGTCTTTGCTGGTTAAGGCTGATAAAGATTATTATTTGGTTTTACTGCCGGCCGACAACAATCTTAATTTTGAAAAATTAAAAAAAGTTATCGGCAAAATAAAAGAAAAAGAAATTAAAACCATAAAGATTCCCGGAGAAAAAATTATTGAAAATGCTTTGAAAATCAAAGCGGGAACAATAACCGCTTTTGGCAAATTGCATAAGGTCAGCGTGATTATTGATAAAAAAATGGAAAAAGTTAAAAAAGCGGTTTTCGCCGCGGGCACGCCTAATTATTCCATTGAAATGGCGGTTAAAGATTTTATTGATTTGGAAAAAGCGATTGTCGGCGCCGTCGGAGAGAAAAAGAAAATTAAAAAACAGGCGACGGTTAAATCCAAGAAACGAAGAAAGAAATAGCGTGTAATGTTAAGAATAATGCTAATCTGCGAATAAATGCTAATCTGCTAATTGCTAATGAATAATGCTAATCCGCGAATAAATGCTAATCTGCGAATTGCGAATAATTAATATTAGCAATTCGCAGATTAGCATTTATTCGCAGATTGGCATTATGTATGTATGTTGAATATAAAACTGGAAAAATTTGAAGGGCCATTGTCTTTGCTCTTGCGATTGATTGAAAAAGAAAAAATGGACGTAACGCAGGTGAGTTTGGCAAATGCCGCCGATCAGTACGTATCCTATATACGCGAATCAAAAAATATTATTCCTGAAGAAATGGCGGATTTTTTAGTTGTCGCGGCCAGGCTTTTATTAATTAAATCAAAAGCGCTTTTGCCGTATCTTTATCCCGAAGAAGAGGAAGATATTCAAGACTTTGAAGATCAGTTAAAAATGTACCGGGAGTTTTTGAACGCGACTCAAAGACTCGAGAAAATTTTAAGAAAGAAAAAATTTATGTTCGCGCGGGAATTTAACCGCGAATTTGTTTTAAATCAAACAAATTCATTTTCTCCGCCAAAAAATACCAAAGCCAAAGACATAAAGAATGCGTTTAGTGATTTATTATTCCGTTCGCGGCCGGCAAAAAAACTTGAAGAGGAAATCTTAGACCGCAGAATAAATATTGAAGATAAAATTATTTCCATTCAAAATAGCTTGCTTAATCGCGTTAATATGAGTTTTAATAAAGTAATAGCCGGCGCGAAAAATAAAACTGAAATTGTCGTTAGTTTTTTGGCTGTTCTGGAATTGATGCGCCAGCGTGAAGTAATATTAAAGCAGAATGGGCTTTTTACGGAAATATTAATTGAAAAAATATAAGATTATGAGCGTAAAGCCAAAAATTGAATCATTATTATTTATTTCCGCAAAGCCGATGTCAATAAAGCAATTAGCGGAATTAATCAAAAAAGATAAAAAAGAGATTGAAAATGCCGGAGAGGAGTTGGTTGAGGAGTATAAAAATAATAAAAAAGGCATTCAGATAATCAAAAACGGCTCTAAATTGCAAATGGTTTCTTCGTCTGAAAACGCGAAACTGATTCAGGAATTTATCAAAGATGAAACTACGGGCGAGTTGTCGCGCCCGAGCCTTGAAGCTTTGACAATAATCGCTTATCGCAGTCCGATTTCCAAGATTGATCTGGATCGTATTCGCGGCGTTAATTGTTCATTGATTTTGCGCAACCTTTTGCTCAGGGGCCTGATTGAGGCAAAAAATGACAGTAAAAAACAAGAAACCTATTATACTGTTACTTTTGATTTTATCCGTTTTCTCGGCATTAATGATGTGCGCGAATTGCCTGATTATGAAAAATTAAGCAAAGATGATACGCTTGATAGGATGCTCAGCGGCGGGCAATCATCAGCTGAACAAAAAAATAAATGATTATTTAACATCTGGATTTTTTTGAGAATAAAATTTTATCCCAAATATCTCAAAGATCATAACAATCTCAAAAACCCCATAAAATATCCCCATGCATAAAAATCCTTTTTTCTTAATCGCGGCTTTTTTTACGATTATATTCGTATTCGGCTCTTTATTTTTATTCTACAGCTTGCCTACGCAAAGCGCTTATCAGGGAATAGAGTTAAATATTAACCCGTCAAGCGAGTACAAGCAAGATTCAAAATTGGAATTTTTAAAATCAAAGCAGGCCGGTTCGCGAGAAGAAATTATGCCTGAATTAAAATTTAATTCTTTGCCGGAAAATAAAGAAATTAAAACAAGCATAGTTATTCCGCGAAAAATAGCAGAAGCGGAAGATCCTCATATCAGCCATGGATCGGCAGTGCTTATGGATAGCCAAAGCGGAAAAATAATATTTAGCAAAGACGCCAATAAGCAGAAGGCGATTGCCAGTATTACGAAATTGGCCGCGGCTTTGGTGTTTTTGGATAATAACCCCGGATGGGAAACAGAATATGAAATTAAGCGTTCGGATCGCGTTAATGGCGGGAAAATTTATTTATTTAGCGGAGAAAAGGTTAAGGTTAAAGATTTATTTTATTTAAGCCTGGTGGGTTCCGCTAATACGGCAACTTTGGCCTTAGTGAGTTCAACCGGATTAAGTAAAAAGGAATTTGTAGAGGCCATGAATAAAAAGGCCAAAGATTTAAATTTAAAAAATACCAGTTTTGTTGATTCCGTGGGTTTAAGTTATTTAAATCGTTCTACCGCTTATGAAGTGGCAAAATTAGCGAAAGTAGCTTTTGAAAACGAGGATATTGCTAAAGCGATTTTGAACGAAGAATATTGTTTTACCACAATCGGCAACAGAAAGAAGATAGTATATAATACCGATTTTTTGTTAAAAAGTTTTCCAATTAATGATATAATATTGTTGGGCGGCAAAACCGGCTATACCGGCGCGGCCGGCTATTGCTTTGTCGGCAAGTTTAAAAATAAAAATGATCAAGAAATTTTCGCGGTAATTTTGGGCGGAGAAGATTATAATTATCGCTTTCAAAAATCCAAAGAGCTTGCCGAGTGGGCTTATGATAATTTTTCTTGGGAATATTAATTAATTAATTAAAATATATGAATGATGAAAAAATTATTATCGCCAATTGGAAAATGAAATTGAATTTAAAAGAGACATTGGAATTGACGAAAAATATTAAAACAAAATTTAAGGATTTGAAAGATGTGAAAATCGCGGTTTGTCCGAATTTTATATCTCTGTTGGATGCCGCGAAAATTTTAAAAGGAGGCAAAATCAGCTTGGGCGCGCAGGATGTTTTTTGGGAGCAGAAAGGCGCTTATACCGGTGAAATTTCTCCAAGCCTTTTAGTGGAAGCCGGCTGCCGGTATGTCATAATCGGACATTCGGAACGGCGAAAATTTTTAATGGAAAATTATGAAATAATCCATAAAGAAATTAAAGCGGTATTGCAGGTTGAAGATCTGACTCCGATTGTTTGTATCGGCGAGAATTGGGATGAAAGAAAAACCGATCGCAGAGATTATGTTTTATATGATCAATTACAGCAGTCTTTATCCGGCATTGATGTTGTTGGAGATCAAAAAATAATTTTAGCGTATGAGCCGATTTGGGCAATCGGATCAGGTACGGCGATTGAACCGTCGGAAGCGGAATACGCCCACAAAATTATTAAGCTGACGCTTAACAATATGTTTGGAATGAAAATAGTGAATAATAATTTTAAAATTATTTACGGCGGCAGCATCACTTCAAAAAACGTTAAAGGTTTTATCGGTTTGGAAAATCTTGACGGCATGCTTGTCGGCGGAGCCAGTTTGGACGCGGATGAATTTTATAAAGTGGTGAAAGCTGTTCTATAAATAAAAATAAATATTTATATTTATGTATAATATTATTCCATTAGTATTGATTTTAATCAGTTTAGGCGTCATTATCGTTATTGTTGTCAGGAAATTTTCAGTTTTGGCCAATCTGGACGTTGATAGCATTCAGTCGGAGCGAGAAGCAAAGTTTAAAGAGCGGATTATCAGCAATCGCTTAAAAAGAAATTATTTTAAATATTACGCGAAAGTTACGCGGGCATTAAAACCGGTCGGACAGGCTACGCGCGGTTTTTTCCATAGTTTATTTAAAAAATTACTTGAATATAAAGAAGATTATCAAGAACAGAAGCAGGCGGAGGCTTTGGACGAAAATATCCAGGAAAAATTATTTTCTGAAATTGATGAATTAATTGAAAAAGATGAGTTGGATAAAATTGAGGCGAAATATATTAAGATCATCAGCTTAGACAGTAAAAATATTAAAGCTTTTCGCGGATTGGGCAGGCTATATTTTGAACGCAAGGATTTTAATGAAGCCAAGCAAACCATGGAGCACGCGATTAGGCTTTTAGAAAGGGATTATAATGTTTATGAGCCACTCCGAAACGAAGATTTAAATGAAGAAGAAAGAGTTAAAAAAGATGATATTAGCCGAAATTTATCAGGTTCATATTTTGATTTAGCTTTGGTTTATAAGCAACAAGAAAAGTATGCTGAGGCAATTATTTCCACTGATAAGGCATTGGCGATTGAAGCGAATAATCCAAGGTTTCTTGACGCAAAATTGGAAATCAGTATAATGAATAAAGACAAAGATTTGGCTTGGGAAACATTTGAAAAATTAAAAGCGGCAAATCCGGAAAATCAAAAGTTGGAAGAATTGGCAAAACAGATAGATGAATTGTAAAAAATAAGAAAATTAAAATGAAAATAAAATTTTTTATTTTCGTTTTTTTATAGGCTTAATTGTTAAATGTTTAAAAGTTAATTGTTACTAAGCCGTTGTAGCTCAGTGGTAGAGCACTTCCATGGTAAGGAAGGGGTCTGGGGTTCAAGTCCCCACAACGGCTCACATATAAAAACACGCCTTTTTTAAGGTGTATTTTTATATGTGAGCCGTTGTGGAGGGCTTGAATCCCTTTGATTATATATAAGAAGTTGTATAGAATATTTAAATTTAAAGATATAACAAAAGAAACCGCACAACGAGTATTATGATGGTGTAGGGCTCGCCCTTTCAAGTCCCCACAACGGCTCACATATAAAAACACGCCTTTTTTAAGGGCTATTTTATTTTGAGTATTTTGTATTCTTTTATATTATTTTTAATCTTTAAGCTTATTATGTCGCCGCGTTTTTTTCCCATTAAGGCAGAGCCCAAGGGAGACAGATGGGAGATAATATTTTTTTCAGGATCGGTTTCCGCGGAGCCGAGGATTTGGTAAGTTTTTGTTTTGCCGCCGGTTTCCACAGTAACAAATTGCCCGAGCCGCGTTGTTTCAGTATTTTTTCGCGGCTCAATAATTACCGCTCTTTTGAGTATGTCTTCTATTTCATCTATTCGTTGGTTAATGCCCCTGAGCCTGCCTTTAGCCATGGAATAGGCGTGATTTTCCGAAAAATCACCGTCAAGCGCCAGACGTTTTACTTCTTTGATTGCTGTCGGGCGGCTGTATTTGATTAATTTTTCCAGTTTTGTTTTTAATTCCAGGTATTTTTTCTTTGTAATATTAGCGTCTTTTTTTAGATCTGTATATTTCCCGGGTTTTCTTATCGGTGTTCTCATATAAAATCTATTATATACGTAATTTGGCTATTAGTAAAGAAATGAAATTTTGGTTAATGCTAATATTATGATATAATAATATAAATATTCTAATTAATGCCTGATAAAAATCAGGTTTAAAAAACATAAATTAATCAAAAAAATTATGACAAGCGATGCGGTATAAGCTTTCAATTAACAATCAAGAAATAATTTATAATATCAAGAAAAGCAAGCGGGCTAAAAATTTGCGGCTTTGCGTTTGTTCTGACACAAGTGTCGTAATAACAATGCCAAGGCTGTTTCCAAGAATATTGGCAAAAAATTTTTTAATTAAAAAGGCGGATTGGGTTATTAAAAAAATAGAATATTATAAAAAACACAAAAGAATTGTTTTAAGCAGTTCGGATTATTTAGAAAAAAAAGAGCAGGCAAGGAAAGCCTTATCAAAAAAAATAAAAGAGATAAATAAAAATTATAATTTTAAATTTAATAAAATCGCGGTCCGCAACCAGAAAACCAGATGGGGAAGCTGTTCGTCTAAGAGAAATTTGAATTTTAGCTATAAAATAATTTATTTGCCGGCTGAATTGCAAGACTATATAATCACCCATGAACTTTGCCATTTGTTGGAATTTAACCATTCGCGAAAGTTTTGGAAGTTAGTGGCAAAAACCATTCCCGATTATTCGCGTTTGCGAAAAGAATTAAAAAAACAGGGGATATCATTAGGTTAAAATAAAAGCCTTTAAAAAAGGCAATAAGTCAACTATGGGAATTATAGAGTATTTGCGGAATAAAAAAAGGTAAATTTACAGTTTTTAAAAAATTTATTTGACACAAAGTTGAACATTTGTTAAACTTTAGATAATCTAAATATTAACTAAAAATATATGAAAAATATAGTCGGTTTAAAAGAATTAAGGGAAAATATGACAAAATATTCTCAGAAAGTCGCGCAAGGCAATTCTTTTATCGTGTTTAAACAATCTAAACCGTTATTTAAAATATCTCCAATAGATAATGAGCAATGGGAAGAAGTGGTTGATTTTACCAAAATAAAAAAAGGCGGCGTTAAAATTGATGAGATTTTATCTCGTTTATAAATTTTATGGATAAAATTTCAAAGGCTTTGAAAAAATTTAGTAAGAGAGAAAAACAAGTTATCAGTTCAATATTAAGAAGTATAAAAAGCCGCGGATTGTCCGGTTTTGACATTAAAAAATTAAAAAATAAAGATAATATTTTTAGAATTAGAAAAGGCAAGATACGGATTATTTATTTGGTTTATAATGATGGTGAATACAAAATTTTAGCAATAGAAAGAAAAAATGATAATACATATAATTTTTAAAAAATACAACTTGCCAAATATTTTTTTTTATGATATTTTAGATATATAATATTTGCTTTGAAGTCCTTTTTTAAGGGTTTTATTTTGTGAAAATAAGAGTAGTTTACATATCCTACTTAAATTGATATAATAGTAGTATGGCTACTATTAAAGAAAAAAAATTTAATATTATTAAAGAGTATTATGATTCTGGATTGAGTGCTAAAGATATTGCAGAAAAGCTTGGCGTATCAATAGACGCAGTTTACTATTTTTTTCGTAAATATAAAATAAAAAGAAGAAATAGATCTGAAGTTAGAAATTTGATTTATAAAAAACAAAAACCCTCTTTTAAATTAAAAACAAATTTGTCAGAAGAAGAAAAAAAATTAAAGGTCGCTGGTGTGATGTTGTATTGGGGAGAGGGATCAAAGTGGTCTGGAGAAAAAATTATTGATTTTGCTAATAGTGATATTGAAATGATAAAAGTTTTTTTGAATTTTCTACGAATTATTTGCAGTGTTAAGGAAAAGAAGTTAAGAGTATATCTGTATTGTTATGCTAATCAAAATCCTCAGTTTTTAATGAAGCACTGGTCAAAAATAACAAATATTTCAATTAAACAGTTTACTAAGCCTTATATTAGGAAAGACTATGACAAAAATAAAATCGGAAAGATGAAATATGGATTAATACATGTCAGATATGCCGATAAGAAGTTGTTGAATTTAATAAGAAGTTTAATAAAAGAATATATAGTCAAGTTAACATAAAAATGGGTCGATTGCAGAGCGGTCAAATGCTCGAGACTGTAAATCTCGCGGTTTTATACCTTCGTAGGTTCGAATCCTACTCGGCCCACAAATAAAAATGTACGTACATATGTACGTACATTTTTTTATTTTTTAATTATTATTTTATGTTTTTTATTAATTGTTTTTTAATTCAATTTTTGATATAATATTTGCATGAGTAAATTAATAAGAAAAAAAATATCAGCGTTCAAAGAGTTGTCAGCAATGCAGGATGCTGCCGGTAAAGACGCTCTTGACGCACTGGGCTTTATGCCGGCAGATGAAGCTAATTATTATCGCAATTTAAAATAATTATGAAGAAAGGAGAAATATGGTTAGTTAAATTTATAGAAAATTAAAGCGTCGGACATGAGCATATAAAAGACAGACCGGCTCTTGTTATTGAAAGCAATAAACAAATACAGATTGCAACAGTAGTTACTATAATGCCAATGACTAGCTCAACCAATAAGCATAATGACGATATTGCAATTATTAAGAGCTCTAAGAACAGATTGAAAATGGATTCTTTAATTAAAGTCCATCATATAATAAGTTTTGATAAAGCGCGTTTTATTCATAAGATTGGTGAAATAGAATTGATTGTAATGGCTCAAGCAGAAAAATATTTAAAAAAACATTTTGATTTATAACTCTACCCGCCTCTGGCAACGCAAAGGCCCCAAACTTTTTGGGCGCCTTTTTCTTTTAAGATTTTCGCGCATTCATCCAGAGTTGAACCGCTGGTAACGACGTCATCAATAAGAATAATATTTTTTTTGGCGAGAGAATCGCCTTGATATTGAAAACAGCCGCTGATATTGTTTTTTCTTTTTTGCGAATTTATTTTAGCCTGCGGCCGGTTATATTTTGTTCTGATTAATTGGTTATTGATAAGCGGAATATTCAGTTTTTTTGATAATATTTTCGCGAGTTTTTCAGATTGATTAAAACCGCGCCAGCGCAAGCGGCGCTTGTGCAATGGAACCGGCATAATGCAATAATTATTCTGTTTAAACAAAAATCTAGGCGCGCCTGTTCTTTTCGCGGGCAATAAAATTATTTGGCTGTTTAAATTTCTAAGAAAAAAAAGTACAAAATCGCTGAGAATATCAGCGACTTTTAAGGAAAAGTAATATTTATATTGCTTAATCAGCTGTGATATTAATTTGTCTTCATAATTTCCCGCGGCAAGCACGCCATCAAGATAAAAATTTTTTTTGCATTCAGGGCACAATCCCCCGAAGTCATTTTCAGTTTTGCAATTAAGGCAGCGTTGCTTGCTATTAACTTCAAGTTTTTTAAAACATTGGCCGCATAGCCATTTTCCTTGTTCACCGCACCCTAAACATTCTATCGGGAAAATCAAGTCAAAAATAAAATCACGCGCGAGTGAGATGTTGTTTGAGAAAGGCATATTTATTGAAAAAGAGGCTAAGCTACTAACTAGAGAATATCCACGCGCAACACAGAATCTTCAATGTTCAATACTCAATATTTAATCAATATCCAATATCTTAACTCTCAATTTTATTGAATGTTGAATTATTAATTATTTAATGAATATTGTTTATTGGTTATTGAATATTCTTAATTCTCTAGTTAGTAGCTTAGCCTTTTGCTATATCGTTATTTCAATTTAATCTTATGAATATTATTATTTTTGTTATCAGTGAAATAAAGATAATAGCCGTTTTCGCTTATATTCAGGTTAGACATGCTAAAATTTTGATCAGGTATGGCGATTAATTTTTTTACTCCGGTTTTTGTGTCAATTTTATATATGTTGTCTTTGCTTCCTAAGGCTAATTCCGGAAATAAGCCGGAGCCTTCCGGCAGATTTTCCGGAACCGCGCAATATAATTCAGTGTCGCTTCCGTAAGCGCATTTTTCCGCCCAAGTTTCAATATTTAAATTTTTTCGTCCGCTGCCTATTGATTCGCCTTGCGCGTTTACCACCCAGAGGCTTGGCTTAAGATTGTTTTTGCTTGAATAAACGCTATAGAGCAATTGATCGCCTTTGGGCGACCATTTGGGCTGGAAGCCGCGGCCGTCAACAATAGCGGATTTAAAATTTTCTTTATTCAGGCCGATAAAATAAACTTCTTGGCGGTCAAAATCACGGCTTTCCGTAAAAACCGCGGCAATTTGATTATTGGGCGACCAGGCAGGATAAACAGTATCGTCTTTTTTTCCCAACGGTTCAAGAGCGCGGACATTAGAGCCGTCATCGCCGGCAACAGCCAGCCAGCGATTTCCGGGATCAAGACCGATGCTTTTCATGACAATTTTTTCAGAGCCGGGGCTAAAATTAAAATCTTTCCAGTGCGAGGGCAGGCTTGTCTGCCTGTTTGTGTCAAAATTATATAAAGTATTTGCTCCATCAGGATATTCAATAATAGCTTTATTTTTAGTATCCGCCCAAACAATGTTTTCAACATTATGAAATGTTTTTTCCGACATTAAAAAGGCTTTGCCGTTTTTGTCAATTTTATAAAAATGCCCGTCTTCTTTATTATAATATTGCAATTTATTTCCATCAGAACTGATTATCGGTTCAAGAGAATTTTCATTGTTTAATTTGCTTGTTTTAGTTAAGCCCCCTTTGGCTATTTCACTGGCTCGGCTTTGCGGTAAAGAAATATCGCTTGTTTGTGTTCCGTCTTCAGTGTCTCCGGTTATTTTTGCGCCGGAATCGGAATCGGGAAAACCGCTCATGCTCGAAGTGCTTGTTTTTTCTTCATCTGTTGGAGGTTTTGGAAGAGCTGGCTTAAAAAACATTAGATATAATAGATAGCCGATTGATAAGCAAACAGCCAAAAAGGCTGTTATTAAAATAAGTTTTTTATATTTATACCAAAAGTTCATAAAAATATTTGGAGTTAAGCGGCCTTTTGTGTTATAATAAAAAAAGGAAATATTTATTAATGTGTAAAAAATGATAATTCTGGATGTGTATTTAAATTATACTACAAATTAAGAAATTGCACAAAATACTTATGGCATTATTATCAAATTCGGCAAGCTATATGGGCATAGATATCGGAAGTACCGGCATAAAGATTGTTGAGTTAAAAAAAGAAAGCGGCAAAATTAAACTGGTAAATTACGGCTTTAGCGAAAGTGAAAAATCAGAAATCGTGGATTGGCAAAATAATTCTGAGCTTTCCGCTAAGGTAATAAAAAAAATTATTCGGGAAGCGGGAATAAGCGCGCAAAGCGCGATTTCCGCGTTGCCGACTTTTTCTGTTTTTTCCAGCGTGTTGAATTTATCTAATATTCCCAAAAAAGACATTGCGTCCGCTGTTCATTGGGAGGCAAAAAAAGTTATTCCGCTTCCTCTTGAAGATATGATTTTAGATTGGAAAGAAATTGATGCCAGCAGGGAAAAACAAAATAAGAAAAAAAACGCCAATGATGTTAAGATTTTATTGACTGGGGCGCCCAGGGTTTTGGTGAAAAAATATATTGAAATTTTTAAATTGGCAAAAATAAATTTACTAAGCCTGGAAACAGAAACTTTTTCTTTAATCCGTTCATTGCTGGGAAATGATAAATCAACGATAATGTTGGTTGAAATTGGCGCCAGCACTACGGATATATCCGTGGTTGATTCTATTATTCCCATGTTGAGCCGCAGTATTGACGTGGGCGGGGAAAAAATAACAGAAACAATCGGTAAAAATTTAAATATTTCCTTGGATAAATCGGAACAATTTAAATATGATTTGGGTGTTTCTTCAATTAATTCTCATGGTGGCAATGAGCTTAAAGCGATTACCAATGCTATTTCTCCGGTGGTTAATGAGATAAAATATGTCGTTAATCATTTTCATGGCAAGAATAATAAAAAAATTGAAAAAATTATTTTGTCCGGCGGTTCGGTGCTTTTACCGAATTTAACCGGGTATTTGGCTAAAATTTTGGATATGAAAATAATTATCGGTGATCCATGGTCGCGAGTTTCTTATCCGAGAGAATTAAGGCCGTTATTGCAGGAGATAGGTCCCAGAATGGCGGTAGCAATCGGTCTGGCCATTAGGGAATTGGAATAAACAGTTCGTCTATGCGCGTTTAAATAGCTATCGGTATAAATTTTTTAGGTAAGCGTGTGATTTGCGCAACTTAAATAATTAAACTTGTAATATTATTTATGAGCGGTAATAATTTTGTAACAAACAAAGGAAATACAGAGAAAGTTAAACAGGAAAAGCAGGAAAAAGAAATTGTCTGGACGTCTCCGGATGTTAGCATAAAAGAATCCGGCGGTAAGAATTCAATAGATAATAAGCCTTTGGAAGAAAATAGAAAAGGATTTTTTTCTTTTTCTAAAAAATCACCAAATGTTAATTCAGGCGATGATTCTGGTTTTGCCGGCAAAAAGCGTATTTTAAGCAAATATAACAAAGTCTTGAAACGGGAAAAACAAAATAAAAATTTTTTCGTGGAAAAAAACACGAAAACCGTTGTTAAGGATTCAAATCAAAAAAAATCCCGCAAGAACGTTTTAAGCCTCGCGAATTTGAAATCCGGAGTTAATAAGGCTGATAATTCCGGTTTTCCATCTGAAGTTACTTTAAAAACTAATTTGATTAAAGAAGACGTTACTACTTATATAGATTGGAAGAAAAATATTATTCTTTTTTTGATGGGTTTGGTTTTTGTTGTTTTGGTAATCGGCGGTTTTTACGCGCAATTAATTTACGAGGAATATAGATTTGATTTAGAAGGCAAAGGCCTGGATAGCGAGATTGAAGTTTTGAATGTTAAAATTAATAATATTGAAGAGCAAAATCAAGAGATTGTTGAATTTCAGGAAAAATTGAATATTGCCTCAAGTTTGCTTGATAATCATATATATTGGACTAATTTTTTTAAATTTTTAGAAGAAAATACTTTATCAAATACTTATTATACCAGCAGCGTTTCAGGAAATACTGCCGGAGTTTTTGATTTTGAAGCGATTACCAAAAATTATGGCAGTATTGACGATCAGCTAAGAGTTTTAAGATCTACTGAGCATGTGTTGAAAGCAAAGGTTTTATCCGGCGTGATTGATAAGGAAAATAAAGGCGAAGAAGATAAAAAAACAAGAGACGGCGTAAGTTATTCATTGGAATTGAAATTATCTCCGGATATTTTTAAAATAAAAAATCAGCATGATTAAAAAAACCGAAAACAAGAAAAAAAACAAAGAAATACAAAATAAAATAAATTTGTTTTTGCTTAAATATTTTGGTTTTATCATCGCGCTTATAGTTATTTTATTATTATACGCGGGTTATTTTTATGTTATTAGGGCTAAGCAAGATAATATAAAAAGCAATATTGAAGTTGCCAATGAAAATAAGGAAAGTGCTAAAATAATGCTGGAAAAAAAATTAGAAAAGTTAAAAGAATATCGTTTGGCTTATGAAAGCGTTAGCGAGGCGGAAAAGAAAAAAATAAACATAATGATTCCGGAAAATAATAATAAAAATTTATTATTTACAAATATGGAAGCCTTTATTTTGCGCCAAGGCCTGGTTCTTGATTCTATTGATATAAATGAAGAATGCAAGGCAGCTGATAATTTAAGGGGAAGGCGCGTAGAAACATCTGACACCGATATGGAAGTTTCGGTTTCCGGGGTTGATGAGCTTAAAATTGATTTGTCAATTTCAGGAATTGGCAGTTATGAGCATTTTAAAAAAGTGCTATCCGCGTTTGAAAATAATTTGCAAATATTAGATATTGATAAGCTGGATTGTAATTTGGAAGAGGGTGTTTTAGATTTGAGTGTTACCGCGTATTATTTAAAAGACAAATAAGATGTTGACACAAAAAGTTAGTAAAAAGAAAAATTTAATTTACGGAGCTGTTTTGGGCGTGATTTTAATAGTTATTGCCGTTTTGTTATTTAAAGACAGTGTTTTTATAGGTGATCCTGGTGGGGAAAATTTTTTTTCAATACCAAAGACAGATTTTTTGGCGCAGGATAGGCCGATTAAAAAGTTTGATTCCGGTTTTTTAAAAGACAGCCGGTATAAAAAATTAAAAGATAATTCCGTTGATATTAAGAGTATGGCTGATTTGAAAATCGGCAAAAAAAATCCCTTTAAGGCTGATTAATCCACTTTTTGTCATTTCTGTAGACGTCTACTAATTCGCTGGCAAAAAAGGAATTTTTCTTTCATTTTGTCATCTCGAACGAGCGAAGCGAGGAGAGATCTATAATACGTGAATTACAAAAAATGATTAATATATAAAATAAATAAGAAATAATTATCTACTAAAAAATCCGTGAAAAAGTTTAAATATATTAAAGATCTCTCCGCTCCGCTAACGCTCCGGTCGAGATGACAAAAGAGGGAGAGAGGTATTTGTCGGTTAAATTTTAAAAAAATTTGTCAGCGAATTAGTAAACATCTACAATTCCCGCCTTAAAGTTTGCGGGAATCTCGGTGAAAAAAGAACAAGACAAGAATTACGGCAAAAATTTAAGAAAAGCGTCTATAAAAATTTTTTTGGCACGATTATTTTAATAATTTTGTATATAATATATGGCAAAACAGGAAGAAATTTTAAGGCATTTAGTTGAAAATCAAATGTTGACGTTGGAGCAGGCAAGCGAGTTTAAAAAAAAGGCGAATGCGGATAAGAAAAGCATTGAAGAAATTTTAGCAAATAAAAAAATAATCAGCCTGGAAGATTTAACTAAGCTTAAAGCAGGGCTTTATAATCTGCCTTATGAAAATTTGCGAGAAAAAGATATTGATGAAAACGCGATTAATATAATTCCCGGCGAGGTCGCGGAGAATTATAAAATTATTTGTTTTTTAAAAGAAGGACGGAAAATAAAAGTCGGCGTAACTGATCCGGATAATTTTAAGGCGATTGAAGCTGTAGATTTTTTGGCTAAAGGCAATGGTTTGGAAGTGGAATATTTTTTTATTTCCAAAGACAGTTTTCAGGAAGCTGTTAAAAAATATAAATCAATTTCCGAAGAGCTTTCTTCCGCCCTGGAATCTAAAGCGTCGAAAGAAGGGGAGCTAATGACGGTTGACGCTAAGGACAAGATTGATTTGGAAGAAATAACTAAAAGCGCGCCGGTAGCGAAAATTGTTTCAGTTATTATCCGTCACGCGGTTGAGGGCGACGCCAGTGATATTCACATTGAGCCCCTGTATTCAGAGAGCCGGGTCAGGTACCGCATTGACGGCATATTGCATACTTCTTTGGTGCTTCCGCGCAACGTGCATAACGCGATTGTCGCTCGCGTAAAAGTAATGGCGAATTTAAAAATTGATGAAACAAGAATTCCGCAGGATGGGCGCATTCGCTTGATTATTAATGAAAGAGAAATTGATTTCCGTGTTTCAATTATGCCTTTAATCGGTTCGGAAAAAGTGGTGATGAGGATTTTGGACACAACCAAAGGCGCGCCTGCTTTGCCGGATTTAGGCTTTCAGGGAAGGCAGTTAAAAACGGTGGAAAATAATTTAAAAAAAACCGAAGGCTTGCTTTTGGTAACCGGCCCTACCGGTTCGGGTAAATCAACCACTTTGTTTTCCATGCTTGATATTTTAAACAAAGAAGGCGTAAATATTTCCACCTTGGAAGATCCTGTTGAGTATCAAATAAAAGGCATTAATCAGTCGCAGGTTAAACCGGAAATCGGATATACTTTTTCATCCGGCCTAAGGTCTTTTTTAAGGCAAGATCCCGATGTAATTATGGTCGGAGAGATTCGCGATGAAGAAACCGCTGAATTGGCGATTCACGCCGCGTTGACAGGACATGTGGTGTTGTCAACTTTGCATACCAATAGCGCGGTTGGGGCGATACCGCGCATGATTGATATGCGTATTGAGCCTTTTTTATTGGGTTCAACTATGCATACAATAGTAGCCCAGCGCTTGGCGCGTAAAATATGTCCGCATTGTAAAGAAGAATTTGAAATTCCAAATGATATTTTAGAGGAAATAAAGGCGGAAATAAGCAATGTCGGCGAAGAATATGTTAGTCAGGTAATTAAAAATTTTAATCCGAAAAAATTAATTTTTCATCATGGCAAAGGATGTCCGCGCTGCGGAAATAGCGGTTACTCCGGCCGCGTGTCCGTGGTAGAGGTTTTGGATATAAATAAAAAATTAAAAAGATTGATTCTTGGCGGTAATCATGATTTAACTATTGAACAAGTAAAAAACACACAAGAATTTATCACAATTAAGCAAGACGGAATATTAAAAGTTTTGCAGGGAATTACGACAATAGAAGAAATTTTGAGGGTAATGAAAGATTAAGTTAAGAATAAAGAATTAAGAATAAAGAATTAGGGAATTTATTTATGTCCTTGATTCTTAATTCCTGATTCTTAATTCTTAATAATAAATATATGCCAGAAAAAAATAGCGCTATAAAAATTCTTTTAATTGAGGATGATCCTTTTCTATTAAGCATGTATTCTATAAAATTTGAAGCTGAAGGATTTATTGTGATAACCGCGGATGACGGTGAGAAAGGTTTTGAAATGGCGAAAAGAGAAGATTCCGATATAATTTTATTGGATATTTTAATGCCGAAAATGAATGGTTTTGAAGTATTGGAAAAGTTGAAAGCCGATGAGGATACCAGAGAAATTCCGGTTATTCTTTTGACGAATTTAAACCAAAAAGATGAAATTGAAAAGGGTTTGATTTTAGGCGCGGATGATTATTTAATCAAAGCCCATTTTATGCCCTCCGAAGTGGTTACGCGGATTAAAAAAATATTGGGACGGGATTAATTAATTGAGAATTAAGAATTAAAATGCAAATATTTAAATATAAAGCAACAAATAAAGGCAATAAAACCGTTTCGGGCCTGGTTGAGGCTGATAGCGAAGAAGCGGCGATTGATTTGTTGAAAGAAAAAAATTTAGATATAATTTCCTTGGAAAAAACCGGCGGCAAAGGATCCGGCGGTTTTTCTATTGTGATTGGCGGAATAAAAGCTAAAGAGTTAGTGGCATTTTCCCGCCAGTTTTCGGTTTTGATTTCCGCTAATGTCGCTTTAGTGCAGTCTTTAAAATTGCTTACCGAACAAACCAAAAATCTTAAATTAAAAATGGCGATTTCTGAAATTGCCGATGATATTGACGAGGGCGTCAGGCTTTCTGACGCTTTTGCCAAAAAGCCGCATATTTTTTCCAAATTTTATGTAAATGTTGTCCGTTCCGGTGAAACCTCTGGCAAGCTTGATGAAGTTTTAAACTATTTGGCTGATGAATTAGAAAAGGATTATGATATGGCTTCTAAAATCAAGGGAGCTATGATTTATCCGGCTTTTGTGTTTTGCGGATTGGGCATTGTTGGAGTTATTATGATGATATTTGTGGTGCCGAAGTTAACCGCGGTGATTTCCGAAACAGGAGGTGAATTGCCTGTGGCTACCAAAGTATTAATCGCGGTTTCGGATTTTTTAGCCGGTTTTTGGTGGCTATTGCTGATTCTTTTGGTTGGCGCGGTGGTCGGCTTTAAAGTTTTAAAAAAAGTACCTGCTGTTAAAAAAAATATTGATAAAATACTTTTGCATTTGCCGGTTTTCGGCAGGCTTTTTCGTCTGATTTATTTGGTGCGTTTTACACGTTCGCTTCATACCCTTTTAATCGGCGGAGTTAATATTTCCAAGGGGCTCTTGATTGTGTCAGAGGTTGTTGAAAATCAAGTTTATAAAGATTTGATATTGGCGACCAAAAAAGAAATTGAAGACGGCAATTCAATTTCATTGGTTTTTAGCAATAGCAAAGAAATACCGAGCATGGTTTCGCAGATGATGAACATTGGCGAAAAAACCGGCAAGCTGGATGTTATATTAGAGTGTATTACCGATTTCTACGGCAGAGAAGTTAATAATATGGTCGCGAATTTGATGACTTTAATGGAGCCGATAATAATGGTTGTTATGGGCATCGGCGTCGGCCTTATGGTGGCCGCAATCATCCTGCCGATGTATCAGATGTCTTCTAATTTTTAATGAGAGCAAATCCACAAATTTTTGTTTAAAAGTTTGAATAAGTTTTTATAATATTATAGATTTGTGGTATAATATGGTTATGATTTTATTAATTATTTTTTTGCATATATTATGTTATATAATTTTAAGAAAAAAGATAAGCAATTATTGTTTATAATTTTAGTGGTTTTATTATTTTGCGGCTTACTGATTTTTACTCCTTTGTCTTTCGAAAATATTGCCAAGGCTTTAACTTTGGGAAATTATAATCGGACGGCAAGCGATAATATTATTGATGTTGACGATTGGAATCATCTGGATAATGATTTTTTGTTGACCGATGGCGCTAATTCCATGCAAGGAGATTTGAATATGAATAATAACAGAATTACGAATGTTACAACCACAAACAATCCTAATGATGCCGCTAATGTGGAATATGTTACTGACGCGATAGCCGCGGCTGAAGTAGCCGGCGGAGGTGATATTTTTGTGAATTGGGGAAATGATGATTGCCCTGGCGGAACTGATAAATTATATGGCGGAATAGCTTTTAGCGCTCCGTATAATACTACCAGCGGCGGCAGTAATCCCGTGTGCATGCAAAGCGGCGATGCCGGTCCCGCCCATATAAATGCTAATGCCGATAAGATTTATCCAGTAGTAACAGGGGGAATTGAAACATTACCCGATAGCAGCGTAGATTCCGGTAGCACAATTACGAGCGAGTCAATTATTAAATGCGCTTTATGCCATAATCCGGCCGGCACATGTTATGAACATTATGGCGGGCATGATTGCGGCGGTTCTTTTAGCCATGTTTACAGGGGGTATGTGCTTGGAAGTTACGCGACCAATGGAACTGATTCTCATTATAATTCCACTCAAAGAGCATGTGTAAACAGGGATTTTGACAGTAGTATTTCAGCAGGCGTAAATATGGGCGCGATGTGGTATGGCGCGAGGATAGAAGAAAATTTTGGCTTAGGCTATACAACGGACGCGTTTATAAAATGCTCTATTTGCTGTAATTAATAAATATAATGAAAAAATACGTATTTTTTATATTTTTATTTTGTTTAGTGATTGGATTATATTGTTTGTCCGGTTATTTTTTGCAATGCGTATCGGCTGTTACGCAAGGTGATTATAATCGCCCGGCGCCCGGCGGTGGTATATCCGTGGAGGATTGGAATTTTTTGGATGAAGATTTTTTATTAACTGATGGCGTAAATTCAGTATTAAATGATTTAGATATGAATAATAACCGTATTATTAATTTAGATAGTGGCAACGGCCAAAAGAATGCTGCCAGTAAAGAGTATGTTGATAATGGTATTTCAGCGGTACAAGGCGGTGATACATATATAAATTGGGGACGAGCCGGTTGCGCAGGGAGTGATATTTTGCTTTATGACGGTTATGGTTTTGGAAATGAATATTCAAATTCATCCGGTGGAGATAACCCCATTTGTATTCAAGAGCCGTTTGACGGCGAAATGCTTAGTTCCGGAGCAAAAGCCGATGGAGTTTTTCCGTTAATGACCGGAACATCGGCAATTCTACCGACGAATATGATTGACCCGAGTAGTACGATTGATAGGCAAAGATTTATAAAATGCGCGGTTTGTTATCGCCCAAATAGCGCGTGTTTTATTAATCAAGGTACGCATAATTGCGGCGTACCAGGCTTTGGCAATAAAATATATGATGGCTATTTAACCGGCGAAGTAAATTATCCAACGCATTATGCCAGTACCGAAAGATACTGTTTGAACAGAAATTTTGACGCAAGCATATTGGCGCCAGATTGGGGTGCGATTTGGTATGGCGCGAGGGTAGAAGAAAATTTTGGTTTAAGTTCTTATGAAACAAAAAAGTTTATTAAATGTTCAGTTTGTTGTAACTAAAAAATAATATGCAAAGATATAAAAGAATAAGTATTGCTTTTTTTATAGTTTTAATTTTAGCGGGAATTTATTTTTATTTTTTTTATAATAAGCCTAACAACGAAAAATTAAATAATCCCGAGAGAATTAACAAAGAACAGCAAATATTAACGGGCGAATTAAGCGTTGTTAATAGTGAAAGCATAACGATAAAAAATATTAAAGATATTATTTTAGGTTCCACGGAAAAAAATAATTTTGTTTTATATAAAATAAACATAAATAAAGACACGGAAGTAAAACGTTATTTAGGCGATGTAAAAACCAGAGAACAATTTTTAAAAGAACAGGCTGAATATGAAAAAATAATTAACGGATATAAAAAAAATGGAAAAAGTACATTTGGAATTGAAGCGCCTAATTGGCATGTTTCGGAGAATATAAAAATTAGCGATTTAAGAGTTGGCGACGCTCTTAAGGCTATGGTTTATAAGAATAAAGATGAATATATTGCCCAAAAAATTATTTTGGAATTTAAAAATAAGGAGATTGATTCAAGTTTAGATAAGCAAATAAATAATAAAATACAGTATGACGGTGTGATTAAAGAAATAAATGTGAAAAAAAATATTTTAAAGATTGATGTTTATGGAGAGTTAAAAGAAATAATTTTGAATAAACAAACAAAATTTTATCTAAAAACAAAAAAGAGCAACGAGCAGTTTCAAAAAGAACAGGAAGATTTCAATAAAAAAATAGCAGGCAATAAAGATTTGGGAAGCGTTGTCGCGCCAAGTTGGTTTTTTAGCGATTTAGTTACAATTGATAATTTGCGTTCTGGACAACAAGCAATAGTTTATGCTGAGTTTATAAATGATATTTTGTTCGCGAAAAAAATAGAAATAATAAATTAGCGGTTTTTAAAGAATGATAAAAATAACTAAAAACACAAAAGGTTTTACTTTAATAGAGTTATTGGTTGTAATCAGTATTATAGGTATTCTTTCGTCTTTTTCGGTTGTGTCTTTGAATTCCGCGCGCGTCAAGGCGCGCGACGCGCTTCGTAAGGGCGATATGGCGCAGATTAGAACCGCGCTTAGCTTATATAGTTTTGAAAATGAGCGTTATCCGATTTGCGGAACTTGGGACGGCACGCTTGCTGATTTTGGCGCGACCATCGGCGACGCGGTTGACGATGGTTCTTGGTGCTATTTAAACGGATTGGGAGCTGATTTAACCGCGGGCGCGCGTCCGATTATGATGGTGATGCCGCTTGATCCGCAGAATTCCGATAATTTAGCATCAACAAATAATACCTATATATATCGTTATGTTACCGATGCCGCAGGTTCTCAGTACGCGCTTGTTTATACTTTGGAAGAGGGCGGGGAGAAGATGATTAGGGGATGGTAGAGTCAATTTTCAATTAAAAATTACGAATTGTTTTTTACTAATTTTAGTTTATGTTTTGCTAAAAATATGGTATAATGTGGATAAGTTAATTTGATTTTTAATTCGCTTGTACTCGCTTGACGGGTGTAATTCGTAATTGAAAATTTTCAATTAATAATTAATCCTCACGTTCGTTGTCTTAATTTCTAGAATTAAGCTAATGAGTGTGAAAAAATAGAAAGAGAGGTGAATATATGAAAATTAATAAAAAAGGTTTTACTTTAATAGAGTTGTTGGTAGTAATCGCCATTATCGGCTTACTGTCAACTTTGGCGGTTGTTTCTTTGAACAATGCCAGATTGAAAGCCCGCGACGCCAAGAGAATGTCTGATTTAAAACAGATTTCGACGGCAATGGAACTTTATTCATCTGATCAAGGTACCAGTGCTTATCCGACTAACGCAGCTGGCGCGGAAACTTGCGCTGACACTCCTACAAGCAATATTATTGCCGCAGCTGATAATGGTGCCGCGATTGATAATCTATGTGGTTCTAATAACGCGATTACTGATGGAACCGATACATTTTTACAAGCTATTCCCGCAGATCCAGTATCATCAGCTAACTATCATTATGAAGGAAGTGCTACTACTTACTGTATATCAGCTCATCTAGAAAAAACAGGCACTCCTTATTTTGTTTGCGTTAATGGCTCTTGTTATGAAAGGACAACTGACTGTACAGAGGCAGGAGGCTAAGCTTCTGTGGCATATTTATCACTACGCGCCTTACCCACGCGGGATTTTATCAGGTGTAGGTATATAATTATATTTGATAATTTAAAATATAGCCAAAAACCGCTTGTAGTAGCGGTTTTTTGGTTTTTGCGTTATTATTTAAGTAGAATTTAAAATTTTTATGAAAGTATCCTCAAAAAAAGGCTTCACCTTAATAGAATTATTAGTCGTTATCGCGATTATCGGAATTTTATCAACAATGGCAACCGTCGCGGTTGGCAACGCGAGAGAAAAAGCTCGCGACGCGGTGCGCCAGTCGGATATGAATAGTATCGCTACTGCTATACAGATGTATTATACGGAAAATAACACTTATCCGATTGATGCCGCAAGCACTCCTGCGGTTGACGCTTGCGGAGACGCGGGAGTTATTGCTCCCGCGGTTGATCAGCCGGTTTGTTCCGACATTGCGTTTAAAGATTCTTCTGAAATATATATAGAGCGATTGCCTCAATATCCGACAAATTCCGCGGACCAGCGCTATATTTACGACAATCAAAGCGACGCGGGTTCGTATTGCATAGAAGTAAACCCCGTAGAAAGGTATTGCTTGTCGGTGGCATTAAACCACCGACTGCGATAAAATATCACACCTTCGATTTCGTCAGAAGCTTTTCTTTACGGGGTAAATCTGGAAAATACCGATGATGCTGACGCGGACGATTGGTTTATATGTTCTGACGGTTCTTGTTATCCTTCGGCTAATGATTGCGATGGGGCAAATTAATATCTTGATTTAATATAATATTTTTAAAACCGTTTAAAAGCGGTTTTTCGGTTTTTTTATTCAGCCTTAACAAATTGTTCCCAATAGTATACAATGTAAGCATACTATTAGAAACAGTTTAATAAAATTATCCAAATAACAATCTTATGAAAGAGGCAATGTCTCAAGAGAAAAAAAATAAAATTTTAATGTATTCCGGCGGCGGTTTGATTTTTGTTTTGCTGCTGACCGCGACCTTTTTGGGGCTGTCTGTTGCAAAAAAACAGTCGCGGGATATTATCAGGCTATCGGCAATGAGGAGCTTGCAGTCTGATTTGTTTTTGTTTTATAAAAATCGCAATAAATTCCCTGAAAAAATATTAACTAAAAGAGAAGCAAAGAAAGAAGAAGAGTGTTTTAACGGTTTGTGCCTTGATAATTATCCTCTTGATCCGTTAAGCAATGAAAGATATTTATATGTCCCTTGTTATGATGAAATGAGCGAAAATTGCGAGGCTGGCGCTGTTGGCGCAAAAAGCTATGTTATAAAATATCGCCTGGAAAGCAAAACTTCGGGTCTAAAGCCGGGGGCTTATGAGGCTACACCCCATCAATTAAGAATTACACCCGTCAAGCGAGTACAAGCGAATTAAGAATTATTTTTTTGTAGTATTTGGATATAATTTGTAGCATTCGCATGTCCCGCATTCGCAGCGGCGGGTTCGCGAAGCGAATAACTATGTTTTATTTTATTTTATTTTTAGTTTTTGTTTTCGGGGCGGTGATCGGCTCTTTTTTGAATTGTTTGATTTGGCGTTTGCATAAGAAAAAGACGATTTTAGGCCGTTCAATATGTTTGCATTGCCGTAAGCAGATAGCTTGGTATGATAATATTCCGCTTTTGAGTTTTATTATTTTGAGGGGCAAGTGCCGGCATTGCGCTAAAAAGATTTCTTGGCAATACCCGGCGGTGGAATTTGTTACAGGGGTTTTGTTTGTAATTGCTTTTTTAGGGAATCAAGAATCAGGAATCAGGAATCAAGGATTATTTGTTTTTAATTTTTCCTTAATTCCTAATTCTTTATTTTTTATTCATTTAATTCGGGACTGGTTTATTGTATCTGTGATGATAATAATTTTTATCTACGATTTACGCTGGTATTTAATACTTGATATTATAACTCTCCCTGCTTGCGCAGTTGTTTTTATTTTTAATTTATTGCTTGGTTTTAATTGGCAAAATCTTTTGATTTCTGGTATAATAGGAGGTAGTTTCTTTTTATTGCAATTTGCAGTTTCCCGCGGGAAGTGGATTGGCGGCGGTGATATTCGCTTGGGGCTTTTGATGGGCTTGGCGCTTGGCTGGCCGATGATTTTAACGGCTTTGTATATTGCTTATATTTCAGGTTCGGTTATCGGAATTTATTTATTGGCAGCCAAAAAAAAGCAATGGGGCGGCAGAATCCCTTTTGGCGTGTTTTTAACAACGGCAACCGTTATTTCGCTGTTTTGGGGGGATGAATTAGTTTCTTTTTACTGGGGTTTGTTTATTTAAGATAATGCTAATCTGCCAATAAATGCTAATCCGCGAATTGCGAATAGTGTAAATTTTATGAATTTGTTAAAAAAACAAAAAAAAATATTAGAAAAATTTGTAGTAAAGATGCGCCGGAATATTTGGAGCAAATAAATAATTTTTTGGAAAAATTTTTTTTACAAAAGAGAATGTTATAATTTTAATAAATATATTTTTTATGAAGTATTTTTTTAAGTTTAAAATTTTTTTATTAAGTTTAATTTTGTTGTCAGCGCTTTGTTTTTTTGGTTCGGAAAAACAAGTTATGGCCGGAATACCGGGGGATAATGTTAGCGGTTGGGCATGGAATTCCAATGTCGGATGGATTAGCTTTAATTCTGATGATTGCAATAACGATGGTTCTAATTACGACGGTACTCCGGCAGGATGTCCGGCAGCCGGTACGCTCTTTTTTGATTACGGAGTTAATATTGACATTGGTACCGGAGATTTTTCAGGATACGCGTGGAATAATAATGTCGGGTGGATTAGTTTTAATCGTTGCGGAACAGACGGTAATTGCGCGACAGCTGACGGTGATACAGGCGATCCTTTGCCATTGGCAGATGATCCCGGCGGCGGCAACGGGCCGATTGCCAAGTTTGTCAGCGGAGATATTTTGGGATGGGCGAAAATTTTATCAATGGGTAATGACGGCTGGATAAGGTTTGATCATGGGCAAGCCGGTTTTGAGGCTACGGGTGATGTTGCGACTAACGAATTAGACGGTTTTGCGTGGAATAGGAACGGCGATGGTACCGGCATCGGCTGGATAAGTTTTAGCTGTGAAGATTATTCTTCTTGCCTTACAGGATCTGACAAAGGGAAAGTTTGTACGGTAAACGCGAATTGCGTGAATAATGATTGCGGGGATACATGTTCAATTTCACCTTATCAAACAAAAGCCGAATTAAATCAGATGCCGACAGCGGATGATTTAAAAGCTCCGTATTGGACTCCGGCGCAAGCTTGTGATACGGCTTTAGCGGCTTATTTGAAATGGAAATATAATGACGGTGATGATCCTGTCCCGGGCGATAAAATGTCAGCCTATAGGTTGATTGTAAAAAATGAAACAGATAATGTTGAAGTTTTGGATACTGGAAAATGTATTAAGCGGTTTGACGGCGACAATTCTTGCTGTGATGCCGGAGATGCTGATTGTCTGGATAATCCGCAGGATTGTCAAATTGATGTTCTGCTTGGATTCGGAACAGGGGATACATTGAGCTATAAACTTGATTCCAGTGTTTTGACTTATGGCAAAGCATACTCATGGAACGTGGAAGTTTGGGATTCAAAAAACGGCAGTTCAGGAGCAACTCCTTATGACAGCATAACAGATATGCCGATTAATCCGCTTATTGAAGACGGCGATCCCTTAACCTTCACAACCTACAAAAGCGAATTCCCAAATCCTGATAATTTTATTTGGACGCCAAAAGAATTCAGCGCCGGTGAGGAAGTGTTGTTTGAGAGCATGGATATGGCGAAGTATTATATTAATGATGTTGAGAATAATTGTGATGAGGCTCATTGCTCGTGGAGTTGGAAAGAAAAAAATGATAACCTTGATGTAACATTTGATCCAAGCAATGCTTCTTCCACTATTATAATTTTTGAAGAATATAATGTTTCTAGAAAAATTGAATTAACGGTAACGGATATAATAAATTCATATTCCTGCTCTAGTACTACTGATGATTTTACGGCAAAGCACAAGCTTCCTTCCTGGATTGAAACTAAATAATATTTTTATAGGGAAGAAATAATTTTTAAAAAGTCCGACTGCTTTCGCGCTTGTCGGACTTTTAAAAAAGAAATGCGAAAATTTTTAATTACTTGTACTCGCTTGACGGGTGAAAATAAGCAAGGCTTTACCTTGATTGAGCTAACCGTGAGCGTGGCGATAATCGCGATTATTTCCACTATGGCTTTGGCTAATTTTGGCGCGCATGATAAAAAAAATAAGATTGACTTGGCCGCTTATAAGCTTGCCAGTGATATTAGAAAAGTGCAAAGTTACGCTTTAAGCTTAAAAGAGCTTGGCGGAAAAGTTCCCGATAGGGGCTGGGGTATTTACTTTAATGATGTTGACGGCAGCAGGAATAAATATATTGTTTTTGCCGACGGCGATAATACCGGCATTGATAATTGTAAATATGATGGCGCTGAATTACTCGCGCCTGAAATAAAATTTTTAAATGGGGTTGAAATTAACGATTTAAAACTAGATGTCGCTAATTCTAATAAGCTTGTCATTCTTTTTGAACCGCCTGACTCACGCGCGTATGTTTGCAAAAATACCGCTAGTTGCAGCGGTGTTCAATGCCTTTATAAAACAGCTAAAATAATTTTATCTGATTCTGAGGGCGTTTATACGAGAACCGTTAAAGTGAATAAGTTTGGTTTGGTGGATGTGGAATAAATAATCAATTTTCAATTGTCAATTACACCCGTCAAGCGAGCACAAGCGAATTACGAATTGTTTGAAATAGTCGTGATATATAACGATTTAACAGTTTGACAATAAAGCAATGCAAAAAAATAAAATAAATAATAAGGGCTTTTCTTTATTGGAAGCGTCTATTGTGATGGGCGTTGTCAGCATTGGCGTTTTAGGGGTTTTTTCTTTGGTTTTGCAGAATATTCAAGCGCAAAAAGTAAGTAAAAACATACTTGTCGCGTCAATGCTGGCGCAAGAGGGTTTGGAATTGGCTAGGAATATCAGGGATGATAATTGGATTGCGAATCCTGTGGTTGATTGGGATTCATATATTAAAGGGTGGGCTGATGATGATTTTTCGGTTGATTACACAATGACTTTTAAAGACGCGAATGGCATAGGAGATGCCAAAGCCGAACTTTACAAAGACAGCGCGAATAATTTTTATACGCATACGACCACGGGAGGAAACACAAAAACCATGTATTCGCGTTTAATAGATGTAACAGGGGTTGATGCCAGTGATCCTTTTGACGGAATAATTGATTATTATAAAGTAAAATCCCATGTTCAATGGCGGGATGGGGATGTGTTAAAAGATTATATCGCGGAAACATATTTATATAATTGGCGGTGATTGTCATTGCGAGAAGCGATAGCGACGAAGCAATCCCGAGCCACAACGCACCGTCCGTGGATAATTTATCATTGGTGTTCTGAGCCTCGGGATTGCTTCGCAGGCTCGCAATGACAATAATTATTAAATGCAAAAAAATATCCTAAAAAACAAATCCGGCACTTCTTTGATTGAGATAATGTTCGCGGTTAGCATTTTTGTGATTTTAATCGGTTTGACATTGGGTATTTTTAAGTCAACGATAGAAAGCCAGAAAAGCATAATCGCCTCGCAAGACACGCAGGAAAGCCTGCGGTTTTTATTTGAAATAATGAGTAAAGAAATAAGAAGCGCGCAGGTTGTTGATCATGGTTGTGAATGGGCTACCGGCAATAATTCCGGAAATGAAATTTATGACACGGAAGCGGGTAACACGGAATTATATTTTAAAAATAAAAATGATGAATGTGTTGCGTATTATATTGATATTAATGATGATTTAGTAATAAGGCGCCGTACTGCCGCCAATGATATTGTTTTACCGATTACCCCGAATGACATTAAAGTTACCAGCTTGATTTTTGATGTTACGGATAATGTTATTGGCGTATCGCCTGATGTAAAAATTCAGCCCTGCCTAACAATGAAGATAGAGGTTGAAGCGAATAACGCCGGCGCGCATAAACATCATATGATAATGCAAACGACTGTTTCGTCGCGGTATTATAAGTAAATTAAAACCGTCTATGCTAAAAATAATCAAAAATAAAACCGGCAGCACAATGCTTGTGATGACATTTTTGGTATTAGCCAGTATTTTAATAATCTCTTTATCATTAGGCGCGATAGTCGTTAACAGCTTAAAAATCGGAGCAACTCAAGTGCATTCCACTAAAGCCTTTTTTGCAGCTGAGGCAGGCGCGGAAAGAATTTTGTGGGAGATTAGAAAAAATAATATTGATCCGGGTGAGGGAGCAGGTGGCGATTTTTGCGGAGTTGGTCCGTCGTATTTTTGTTTTTTTAATAATACAGATGGTACGTTAAATGCTTGTAATGATCCTTGCCCCGTTGGTAAATTTAAAAAACAGCAATTATCAAATAATTCAACTTATAATATCAAATTTGAATATAACGCAGCTGAAACCATTTTAACTTCATACGGAAGTTTTGAGGATGTAAATCGCGTTATTGAGTTAAAGTATTGACAAATTAGCAAAAAAGTGCAATTATAGAGTTAAATAGCGGACATTGACAATTTATTTTTTTTGATGGCATTTTTTATGAATTTTTTGAAATTCAGTTTTGAAAGGAGGTAGATTATGATTAGAGTAATTAGAAGCATAAGTTTTATTGTAACAATGGCCATTTTTATTGTTTTTACGCTTCATTCAAATTGTTTTGCAATGTCTCAAGGGGATATTGCGGTGGAATCAGTATTTGGACAGGAAATAAAGGCGATTATAAAACTTTTTGAGCCAAAAGGCAGTGATAACCTTATTGGCACCTTAGAGTGTATCGGTACTGATGGCGGTAGTGGTCGTTTTTATTTCCGCCGACTTAATCTTGAGGGAATTGAAATAAACAGAGCCCCTGAAGTGGACGGACAAGTTCGTGGATTAGCTGGTCCTTTTGGTGGAATTGAACCGTTATATGATGAAGCCGAGGAAAAGATAACGGGATTTCGTTGTTTTGCCTCAAGACGGTTAGGCTTGGGCACCACTCAACTTTGGACATTTTATATGGATGCGGAGTTAACGTTTCTGCATGAAGCCAGACCAAGGTGGCCTGCGGATAGTGAGAAAATGTATCAGCCATATTCAATGATTACCTTTTCCGATGGTTCCTATATGATATTCAGCTCGGATTGTAAAAAGTTTTATATGAGCCGCTTTAATGCCGATGACACAATCGCGGAAGGCTGGCCGGAAATGAAAGAGCTTGATATAAGCGCCCAGTCCGGCGGGTATATCGGGTCAATGTCAAATATTAGAACCGCTAAAATTTCTGACAATGAAATTATTGTTTGTTTTGTAGCCAGAAGTGACCAGGAGTATAATCTGTTCATTGCGAAAATTGACGGAAACGGAGAGCATCTATGTCCGCCTTTGGCGAATTATAATAATATTAATCTTTACGACGATTCTCTGGGAGATATTGTTTTATATCAGGATGATATTATTATTATAGCTAACACAGATGGAGTTGATGAAAGTGCCTTATATTATTTAAGGCTTAATCAAGATTTCGAAGAAGTTAAGAGTATTCGGTACACCAGCTCTACCACATTAGTTTCAATGTGTAACAGTATGGATTTGGGAGAAACCGTTTATGTTGGCGATGGTGTTATGAATTTTGAATTTAATCCGAGGCGCGTAAGTATAAATCCTGAAGGAATCATTTATATTTGCGGTGCGGCCGGTTCTTCTAATGGTGAATATAGGCGCATCTATTCAATGCTTATTATGATACATGCGGATGATGGCAGTTTGGCAAATGAAGGCATTATTATAAAGGATCTTCAGGTTAATCCCGGAGAAACTTGGAATAATTCTTTGGGAGCTATTATATGGACTCCAACCGGCGCGATTGCCGGCGGCAGGTTTGGCGATAAACAAGCTATGAGGGTGGTTTATACCGCTCCGCCTCCGCCTGATCCATTGGATATTGATAATGACGGCGACGGTTTTACGGAAAACCAAGGAGACTGCAACGACAGCGACAACACCATCTACCCCGGCGCTCCGGAAATTTGCGGCGACGGCATTGACCAAGACTGCGACGGTGAAGACCTGATTTGTCCGCTTGACCCATCAGATATTGACGACGATAATGACGGTTTTACTGAAAACCAAGGCGATTGCAATGACTGTGACGACACCATCTACCCCGGCGCTCCGGAAATTTGCGGCGACGGCATAAACCAAGACTGCGACGGTGAAGACCTGATTTGTCCGATTGATCCGCTCGGCGATTTTGATTGCGACGGTTATCTTGACCGGAACGACTATCAGATAATCAGAGAGGCACATTTAATTCATCTGATTTCGGGTTCGTTTGACCCAAAGTACGATTTAAACGGCGATGGTTATCTCAATGTCCTTGATTTAAGGACAGAGGTTAATTTGATAAATTCCTATCAGGGAGGTGAATGATGAAAAACATAATCAATGTTTCGGCAATAGCCGTTTTTTTGGTTTTTTCTTTAATCGGCTGCGGCGGAGACGGAGGCGGAAGTGAAAGTGGATGCGACGAAGACAAAAACGAAACCTCTATTTCTGCGGAGACGGAAACGGAAGCGGAAACCGAAGCTGAAACGGGAATTTCCTTTGGCATTAATATTCCCGATGAAGGGATTGCAAAGGGAGAATACTTTAGCGTAGAGCTAAGCATCCGCGGTTTGGGCAATGAAACAGCCCCGTCTTTAGGAGCATTTTCTTTGAATCTTGATTATGATCCTGCCATGATTGAGTTTGTTTCAATAGATTACAGCTCGCATTTGGGATATTTAAATTTACAGGAGGTAGATACCCATCAAAACGATAATCCCGGTTCATTGTATATTGACGCCGTTTCTTTTGTGCGAACAGAGGAAACCAACGACACTCAGCCGGATAATTTCGTATTGGCGACAGTTACTTTTGTTGCTCTTGAAAGAGGCGAGGGCAGCTTAACAGTTTCTAATATTTTGTTGAGCGATACCGGTGCTATCCAGATTTTTGTGGATTAACAACAGCAAAAAATAATCTAAATCTAAAATTATTGAACCTTTTAACAAGGGCAAAAACTTGTATGTTAAGTTTTTGCCCTTTTTTATTTGGTGTTATTTGGCGCCAGTCCATTTTGCGCTTTTACTTCAATTGCCCCATCCGCTTGAACTTCCCCATGAAAATTTGTTGAATTCACAGCCGCTTGTTTTGCATTTTTTTTCTTCTTTTGAAGAAAAGCCAGGACCTCTTTTAATTGTTATTTCCCCGCCGCAGTATGGGCAAATTTTATTTTTTGTTTTTTTTATATTGATAAGTTTCATTTTTGTTTTTTTTAATCCTTTCATAAGTTTCTTTCTCCTTGTTTTTTATTTTCGTTTTTTTATTTTTATTTTTTTAGTCAATATTTTATATCTCTTTTTTTGTTAAGAAATAATTTTTAGTCAAGGAATTTGAATATTTTCGACTATTATTAGCGCCCTTTGGGCATAATTTGTCAAAGATTTTTATTATTTTTTGCCAATAAAAAAACTTCTTATCTTTTTATCCAAACATAATACTTGGATAAAAGGACGAGAAGTTTACTCCCGCGGTGCCACCTTTATTGTCTTGAAATTTCTTGACGAATTAAAAAAATCCGTCAGTAAAACGGATTTCAAAACCACTTTTACTGACTCTTGTCCGCCATTTGGCGGAGATATCAGTTATCCTATGGTTACGGAGGAAACCGGATTGCCACTAACGCAGCAATCATCCTGCCTAAATATTTTAGGCGACTAAGACCCAGCCCCTCAAAACTACTTTAAGTTTAAGGGATCCTAATCAAGGATTTTATAATTGTTAAAGATATTTATATAATATGTTAATTTTAAAAAAATGTCAATAGACTAAATTGTGTTTAATCTTAGTAAGCTTATATATAAGGATATTGACAATATTTTCCGCCGCCATCATAACCGGATACAAGAAAAGCAGCGCGTTAGCGGTTTTTAACTTTTTCTCACTATCGGTTTTCATCTTCTCTTTTAATGTCGGCACTCTTAATAAGTCCGCTACACTGATGTGGCGTGATAAAAAAGTCATTAATGTGGTAGTTTGTCCGGCAATGTCAGATTGAAGATAAACTGTAGTTTTAGCCGTGTCAACCCCAGCGCTAAATAGTCAGCTATTACTTCACGGCTGTATTTGGCGATTTCCATGGGCTCGTTTGTTGTCATGGTATGTAAATCAGCTACAAATAACATGGGATTTTTTTCGTCTTTTTGCATTTGCAAAATAGGCTTGACTGCCCCTAAATAATTAGCAACGGTAAGATTCCCTGTCGGACGAATGCCTATTAAGATTTCAACCTTAGATTTCATTGTTTTTCCTCCATATTTTCTTTAATTGTTTTCATTCTTATTATTTTTTTAGATATTGCTTCATAAAAAATATTTTTTAAAGATCAGGCTTTATTGACCTTACAATAAATATTTTTATTCTGTCAATATTATATCAGTAAACTAATACAATAAAATTTTGTAAACATCCTCAAAATCACAACATCCACCCAAAACATCTCTATCTTTAAAATTTACGCCGTTCCCGCAATCCCCGCAATCACAAATCTAACAACAGCATAAGCGGACATGTCTCGCCGCAGCCTCGCGCGTAGGCGGAAAATATCACCACAAGCCCAAGCGTTGCCCAGATTAATATGTCTTTGCCTTTCTGCACTTTTTCACTAGAGCCGGCGGCAAGCATCCATGTAAATCCGCCATAAATAAACCCCACTACGCTTTCAGCTACGCGGGGCAAGCATAACCAGCGCCAAAAATCCGACTATGCCTAAACTGCCGTTTTATTATTTGACCGATTAGTTGGTTCTTTTATATAGTGTAATTTTATTATATCATTAAATATATAAAAATTAAAATTTGACATTTCAATTTTTTGGCAATATTACAAAATTTGTGATATGCTTTAAATAATTTTTAATATCGTAAAAATTTTGCCATTGGTAGAATTTGCATATTTATGAATAAGAAGGAAAAAATAATAGAATATATCATTCAGCTAACTGAAAAATTAACAGATAATATTGATGTTGATAAAAACACAATGCTAAAAGCTTTAAAATTGATTAATTCAAATCAAAATTTTAATCTCGATATTTATAAGGGATATATTTTGTTATATTATTATTATAAATTCAAAAAATTACCGAAAATTAAAGCTTACTCAAATTTAATACAAAATAATATATTTAAACAATGCATTAAAATATTAAATTGTGCTTATTTTACTCCGCAAGAAATAAAAAAAATATACGCAACCATACTGGTTATACCTGACACACAAACAGAATTAAGAGATGTTCTAATAGGTAGCTTTTTAGCAAGTCTTTGGACATTTATGAATAATCCCGATAATTTAAATTTAGCGATTAAATATGGTTTAGCAATAACAAAGGCGGCTTTTGAATTTGATAAATTTAATTATATATCAAATAAAATAAAAATTAATGCAAAAAACGCAAAAATTATAAATCCTTGCGGAAGTGGTAAAAAAAGAAAAGAATTTAAGCTGTTAAATATTAGTTCCATGGTAGCTGTCATCTTAGCCACGATCGGAATTGAAACCAATCAAAATATTGTTGTAGCAAAAACAGCATCACGAGGAGTATCCAGTGTTACGGGTTCATCCGATATATTTTCATTTCTCGGTGTCAATCTTAATATCTCTAATAATGAAATGGCGAAAATAGCCGTGAAAACAAAATTGGGAATATTCAACATTAATAATACTGTTCCAAGACTTAATCATATTTATGATAATCGAATTTATAATGTTCAGGTTTTTGCAGGACTTATTGGAGGTGCAGCAGTTGTATGTCCCGTTGACGTAGACTTGATTAATTATGGGCTAACAAGAGGATCAAATAAAGTGTGCTTGGGAATATTAAAAAAAATATACCCAGATAAAAATATTATAATAACAACAGGACAAAATAAGAATAATAATCAAATAATAGATCAAATTTCTATAATGGATAATACGAACATTGCAGAATCCATTAATGGGAAAATATCATATTATAAAATAACTCCTAAAAACTTAGGATTTGAATGCGGAAATATAAAAAATGTACAAACCAAAAATACACAAAAGAAAAATGCTCAGGAATTTGTTAAATTATTATTAGGAAAAAATAATTCTACTTTAGAATCATTAATAGCAATGGAAACAGCTATGAATCTTTATGGTATTGGCGTTGTGAAGAATTTAAAAATTGGCGCTTCAATAGCACTTAAAATGATAAAATCTGGAAATGGCATTAAGGTGTTAGAGAAATTAATAGTTTTATCAGGTGGAGATATTAAAAAATTACAAAGTTTAATGTGAAAATTATGAAAAAGAAAAAATTAATAAAAATAGATATTAATAATAGCATGATAAATCATGCTAAAAAAGAAATTAAGATGGATAATAGATTTGTTAAGAATATAATCAAGAAAGAAAAATATCGTCAAATCTCGAAAAATTTAGCAATAGGTAAAATTTCAGATACAGATTTTTTACGATCTAAATTTAGTTGTCATATGGATTTAGAAAAATTTAGCCAAGTACCCATAAAAAAACAACACTTAGTTACTGGTTTCGGACCTACTAATTCCCCAACGGGCGGAACTTTATCAATGATTTTAAGGGCTTTGTTTTTCGAAAAAGAAACGGGTATTGACTCTACAATAATTATATCAAATTTAGGCGCTTACAATTCAAGAAATATAAAACTTGAAAAAATAGAGTATTTAACGAATAGATTTATAAAATTTATACGGAAATTAGGATACAAAGGCATGTTACGGACACATAATAATTTTGAATTATTGGTTACATCAAGTTTAACCTCAAAGGTATTAAGTATTGATGATTTTGTAAAAAACGAAGAAGTTACGGCAAAATTATATAAAAAAATGAAAATTTTGGGAAGCGATTTTCCTACTTATATAGATGTTAACTATACAATTGCTGACATTCTTCTGCCTGTAATTTTAAAAAAGAAAGAAAGAGTGTTGGTTTTTGTTGGTATAGAAGAATATTATTTTCCTAAAATGGCAAATTTAGTTATACAGAGATTAAATAAAAAACACTACAAACAATTTATATCTAAAAATGTTTATATTTCATCAATATTTGGTAATCTTATTGAGGGGTTGAATGGTTTTTCAAAAATGTCGAAAAGTATCCCAAACTCTTCAATTAATTTGGACGACTCTTGCAGAGAATTGAAAAATAAAATTTTAAATTGCAATTCTGAAGATGAAAAAATAATCCTTCAAATGATAACATTAGTATCTGATTGGAATTTTGAAAAAATAAAAAAAGCGACTCAGGCATATGATGACAAAGAGAAAGAATGGGTTGATTTTAAAAAAGAATACCTAAAATATTTTATAAAAATCAAAAAAATATGGGAATCTACCGCTAATAATAAATATAAATTTCATGTCAAAACATTATTTAAACAAAATACCAAATAGCAAAATGACAGTTTTGATTTTAGGCGGAGGTGGTTTTATTGGCAGAGCACTAACAGAAAAATATCTTCATGAAGGATGGAAAGTAATTATTAGTACGCGCCTTCCCAATATTACGAAAATTCGCAATAAACTTATTTCACACAATTTTGACATTTCTAAATTTAATAAATATATTAGCAATAGCCAATTGTTATTTATTACAAAAGCTGATTTTAGCAATCCAAAATGGAAAGATGTCCAGAGTTGGCAAGAAACATTTAAAAAAATTGGAATTTCTTTATATGAAATTTCAAGGATGATAAATCTTGTAGCTAATACTTCTGGATCAGCAAAAGAGATATTAAAATCTAATTTAGGAACTTTGGACGGTATGCTAACAGTCGTTAAAAAATTAAAAGCTCAAAATAATTTTTTTATATTTTGTAACATGGGCTCAACTGTTGAGAAACGATTTGAAAAAAAATTGCCACCATACGAAAAAACAAAAAAAATAGCAAGGCAAAAATTAGAAGAAAGCGGGCTATGTGATTATCAATTTATAGCAGCTTATGTTAAGGGAAAGGGTGAACAGAAAATGACTCAAGCCGCATGGAGTCTTTGGAAAAAAATGAGAATATGCCATAGATGGTTTTACGGTTTTAAGATAAGTATTATAGATGTGGATGATTTAGCAGATATCATTTATTATATTTTGGAAGAATTTTTAGTTCCATCAAGCATAAAAATTAATAAATTACCAATTGAGGTAAATATTACAAATGGGGAGTTAATTTTTGGGGAAATGGTAAGAAATCTTTTACCAAAAAAATTACAAGTTATTCCAAGACCTATAATTCCATGTTGGCTTGAAAAATATTTTTTAAAAATTTATGCGTTAATAATACCAATTTTAAAATCTAGAAATCAGGCCTCAAGAAGATTGGCTAATTTCGCGAAACGCAGTTTAATGGAAGCTAATCAACAAAAAAAAATTTTTAAATCTGTTGAAGAAATCAAAAATCTTTCTTTAAAAAATAATTATATTGTTTTAAAAAAAGAAGCGACTCTAATCGTTGTTGACAAAAATAGACCCATAATATATATTCTTAGAGAAAAAAGCCAAAAAGAACTTATTCAAATTATTCAAAAATCCGTTCATTAACTATTTGTGATAGTTTTGTAATATAGAAACAGAAAAGGGTCCTTTTTTTTCTCGTCTAATAGCAAAAAAGCCTATGCGATAACGCATTAAATAAGGAATTTCTGAAAATCTATGTGGAATTACTTCCAAAATATCTTCAAATCCAAAATATCTAACAAGCTTGTAAATCGCTTTTTTATTAGGAATAAAAACTAAACTCCCAGGATCAGCTGAACCAATATTATATCTTGATGTCATTTCATGAGTGGGGTGCGGCATGCATTTTTGTATAAACTTTAAATCTCTACTTGTGTGCGGGGAAGGATTAAATTGATTAGGTAATCCGCTATAATCTATTTTTGTTTCATTCTCAAATTTTAAATATTGTTTTGATGATAATATTTGATTATTCTCAAAAAGACCCTCTAAATTTTTTTGATCTGTATCAGAAAGCATCCACCAAGATGGAGTGTCTTCTTCTGTCGTGTTAGAAGAATAATGAACATGACAGTCAACCATAATTGTTGATTTTGTAATTTTTGAAATGATTTTCATTATGTTCATTGGATTTTCCAGATGGTATAAAATTCCAGCAAGGATACAAATATCAAATTTACCAAAAAATTTTTTATTTAAATTTTCTACAGTTAATTTTTTAAATGTAACATTAGAAATTTTTAAGTATCTACTAATTGCATTTGCTTGGTTTATATTTTTTTGGTCTGAGTCTATTCCGATAACTTCTTTTGCACCATATTTAGCGGCGGCAAAAGAAAATCCGCCACAGTTACACCCAACATCTAAAATTTTTAATCCTCTGAGATTGCCACCAGATAATTTTAACAATGGAGGAAAAAAGAGATCAATACAATTTCTCATTCTATAAGTTTCAGGATTAGTAATATATCCATTCCCTAAATCAATATCATGAAAAAATGGAGTAAATTTTTTTAATTCGCTTGGAATTTTTAATTTATTCACACATTTAACTTTAAATAAACAAGCCGAGGATGATTACCATCCTCGGCTTTTCAATTAATTAAATAATGTTTTTTTGACAAGATTTAATGTCTCATCAGCATTTTTTTGGGCAATTTTTGCGCCGGCAGCCAGTACGGAATTTATGTGTTCATTTTTGATTTTAGCTCGTTTACTTTGAAAATCCTGTAAAAAATCCGTAACAATTTGAGCCATAAGCTGTTTAAACAGGCCCATTACCGGTTTGCCGTTTTTGTGTTGGTTTATAAGTTCATCAATTTGTTTAAGTTCGTTTTCGGTTTTGCAAAGTTTTTTAGCCAATACTACATGACTTTCCAGTCTTGGTGTCATTTTGCCTTCAATGGCAGTTTCAGCTTTTTTAATTTTTTGAGCCGCAACTTTAGCAGAGTCTGTTAAAAAAATAGCTCCAGACGGATTTGATTTGCTCATTTTGCCATCGCCTTTAAGCGAAAGCAAGCGTAACGCTTTTACTTGCATTAATTGAGGAACAGGAAAAGTGTCTCCATATTTTTTGTTAAAACGATTGGCAAGCTTGCGTGTTACCTCTAAATGAGCAACCTGATCCTCGCCGACAGGTATGCTTTTTGCTTGTTGAAGAAGAATATCCGCCGCCATCATAACCGGATACAAGAAAAGCAGCGCGTTAGCGGTTTTTAACTTTTCCTCACTATCGGTTTTCATCTTCTCTTTTAATGTCGGCACTCTTAATAATTCTGCCACGCTTATATGACGAGCTAAAAAAGTCATTAGCGTGGTAGTTTGTCCGGCAATGTCAGACTGAAGATAAATTGTGGTTTTGTCCGTGTCCACACCAAGCGCTAAATAATCGGCTATTACTTCACGGCTGTATTTGGCGATTTCCATTGGTTCATTTGTTGTCATGGCATGCAAGTCAGCCACAAATAACATTGGTCTTTTTCCGTCCTTCTGCATTTGCAAGATAGGTTTAACCGCGCCTAAATAATTAGCAACAGTAAGATCTCCTGTCGGGCGAATACCTGTTAAAATTTCAACTTTAGATTTCATTGTTTTTTCCTCCATATTTTCTTTAATTGTTTTCATTCTTATTATTTTTTTAAATATTGCTTCATAAAAAATATTTTTTAAAGATCAGATTTTATTGACCTTACAATAAATATTTTATTCTGTCAATATTATTATGTTAGCGAACTTGCGCAACAAAATTTTATAAATAAACATCTCAAATCCCAACACCCGCCCGACCAAAACATTCTCCATTCCAAAATTCCATCGCGTACTTACATCGTCCCCGCAAATCTCCTCAATAATAAATTTAACCATAGCATAAGCGAAAAATATCACCACCAGCCCAAGCGTTGCCCAAATTAATATGTCTTTGCCTTTTTGCGCTTGTAATTAGAGCCGGCCGCCATCATCCATGTAAATCCGCCATAAATAAACCCCACTACGCTTTCAGCTACGCGGGGCAAGCATAACCAGCGCCAAAAATTTATCCGCCGTAGCCTAGCGCGAAAGTGGATCCGACTATGCCTAAACGGTCGTTTATTATTTGGCCGATTAGTTGGTTTGGAATGTTAATATAATTTATTATACCATTAAATACACAAAAAATAAAATTTGACAAAATACTTGACAAAATATATTTTTTTGGCTAACATACAATATTATATTATTTTAATAAAATATAATAAACGGACATTGACAATTAAATAAATTTTAGATATATGGAGGTGAATTATGGAATCTAATTGGACAACAGGGATAATAATTAATATTGTGTTTATTGCTTCATTTTTTATGATTATTGCACTATGCAAAGAAGCCTCTAGGCTTAGATACGATGGAAGCACTGCCCCTCTAATGTTTATGGTTTTTTTAGTAATGTTTTTTACTGGAATTGTTTGTTTAGCTACTTGGGAACATAACATTATAAAGTATTTCAAGCACAGAGCATATTTATCTTATCTTAATACAGAACAAGGAAAAAATGAATTGTATTTACAGCAAAAACAGAAAAAAATTGAGATAATAGCGCAGGGGGAATGCTTGGACGGAGGTGGAACGAAAAATGATTTAGAACTTCGGATTCGCAATATGTATAATCTTAATCAGAATATTCAAACTAAACAAATAAAAGTACTTAAATTATCAGAAGGACTTAAGTTTGATATTCAAAATCTGGGAGAAAACATTAAAAATTCAAAATTACCTTTTGCGTTAGCAATTCGTAATCCAACGGTAAGCGGACAACTTCGTTTACTGCAAAGAAAAAAGGCATACTTTGAACAACTTGTAGAAATAAATAAGCAACTTACCTTTGCTTTAAATGAATTACTTGTGAAACTTGACGAAGCTTACACAGACTTACAAATGGTTAAAACTCTTGGGCAAGTTGAAGCAGAAAAATTAATGGTTGAAATTGACAGAATTTTAAAACAGTATCGGCCATACGCGGATGACAAAATTATTGATCAATCACGCTTGCGCTTTAGTTCTCTTGACGGGCTATGGCGTGAGATTAAGAATGAGTGAAAGGAGGCAACTGAAATGAAAAAGATAAAATTGATAATTATTGCGGCAATATGTATTTGTTTTATGGGTTGTGATTTAATTGATGAATATTTACTCGGTGACGAAGAAGATTCCGCTTCAGCTCAGATAGAAAAAAACAGTATTGAATATCTGGAAAAACGTTATCAAGAAGTTAAAGCGCTTAATGAAAAGTTGGCTCAAAAAAAAGATAATATTGAGTCTACCCGCGAGCAATTATTGGCAAAAATTGACAAATTTCAGCAACTGATTTTTGAAGTTAAAGATACTGAAAACTTTGGAAATTACGCTCAGGCGATTGCCAATCAAGAAGTGAAAAGCCATCTAAAAATTATTCAGGTTAATCTGATTTATATTACTAAGCTGGAAGAAGTGGCTGTTTCATTAAACAAAGGCGCAAGTGAATTAAGGTATCTTGAAGAAAAATTTGATTCTGACGTTTTAGTGGCTTCAGTTATTGGCGAGGCGCAAATTAGTGAATTAATCAAGCAGATTGATTACGTAATAAACAAATATTTGCCTTATGCTGATGAGTTGGTTCTTAATACTGAAAATATTAATCCAGTAGGATTAGAAAATATTTGGAATGACACTTTGTTTAAAATGAAATTAAAAGAAAAAGAAGCCGCGCAAAAAGCCAAACAGCAAAAAATTGCCAAGGAGAGAAAAAAAGCTCGATTAAGAGATATTCAAGAGAAAGAAAGGCAACTGCAAATTGCGGAAGATTTAACCAAAAAACAGCAACAAAAATATTTAAGAAATCCTGCTGGAAGATTAGAGAAATCCTTAGATAATGGAAGATTTTCTTGCGACTGGTATAACCGCCTAGATAAAAAATATACTCATTACGTTAAAGGCAAACAAGTTTTAAAAAATAAAAAATATACAATACATATTTCCAGAATAATCAAACTGAAAAGATATATAATAATAGAGCTACTCTGGAAATATAAAAAAGATGGATATGCGGCGTTTATAAAACTTGGTAAGGTTAAATTAATGGATAAAAATTTATTCCATCATTATCCTAACAATGTATTTAATAGCAATGGCAGCAGAATAGATAATGATCATGTTGCGGATATTGGTGGTCGGAGCGCTCGAGTTAGGAGTTATGAAAAAACATATCACATATATGGTGGATTAGATTTTGAAAAAATTAGAAAAGGCAACTTACTTTATGGAGATAACGATACATTTTTAGTTGAATTTACTGTACCGCGCTGAAAAGTTATATGAAACAAAATTTTTCTAACCAAAAAGGAGAAATAATCATGGATATAAATAAAATATCTCAAGGAGTAAAAAAGATACCTGACAACATCAAGAAACGAATCAACTTTAAATTATGGCTTGTTGTTATGCTTTTTAGTTTAACGTTGATTGCCGGACTTTTCCTTTATGGAAATATTCTGGCATTTCTGCTCTTGTTTGATTCAATCGTTAAAAGTATTGCCACAACCATAAACCTTGATATTTGGCTGGCGCGTATTGCGGCGATTTGTTTGGGATTAGTTTTTATTAATTTAATCTCGCCGTTGATTTTTACGCTAAACTCGCGAAAACGCCATATCGGATATTTATTTGCCGGATTAATTTTTGTGTTAATATTTTTTAGCGCCTATATAACTAATCGTGATTTTGTTTTTAATCCCGATGGCAGCGCAAAAAAATGCATGGCATGGAATCCTGTGGCAGGACAATATGATGATGACATTTTTTGCGGTTGGGCAGTGCATCCCAAATATGGCACAAAGGTTATTCCGGCTTCCATGGAAATGATTGCCATAAAAAACACAATGAAAAATGGACCCGGAGAATTTAAGCGAATTACGCCGCATAAAAATTTGCGTTTTTTCGCGCCTGACGGCTCGCCAATGATTTGGTATTATCAACAGCCAAACGGAAAAGTTGAATTATTTGGGAACAAAGGTTCTCATCCTCAGCTTCAAGTTATTTTATCACCTATTAACGGCGATGTTGCCGCGTTAATCATAAAATATCTTGAGGAAAAAAAATATGACATGATTGTAGTAGATGGAAAAATGTCTCAAATTAGATCCGGTAGCAGACAAAGTGGTTTATCTGTTTCTGGTAATAACGCTCTTCAGGAATTACGCGATATGCTTTCAGATTTAAGGAGGTGAAAAGTGAAAGATAAACAAAAAATTGGCATAGGCGCCGGCCTTATTCTATCTGTTGTTGCTATTGTTTTTATTTTGTTGGGCTATGATAAAAACACGAGAAACAGAAGACTTGTAAAAATTCAACAGTTTTTTATGAAAGGAAGGAAAGAAAAAAATCATGACTAAAAAAGTCATAATAAAATAGCTGACCGCTTAAACACGGTCAGCTAATTTTTTTATAAAAATAATATTTGAATATATCGTTACTAAAATCACAAAATCCGCCCAATTGAAATATTCTCCATTTTTGTAGTCGGCGATGGTTTTGGTGTATTTGTTATGCCTCTTAATATAAAATCTACAATCGCAAAGGCGGAAAATATCACCACCAGCCCAAGCGTTGCCCAGATTAATATGTCTTTGCCTTTCTGCACTTTTTCATTAGAGCCGGCGGCAAGCATCCATGTAAATCCGCCGTAAATAAACATAACCAGCGCCAAAGACCCGACTATGCCGAGGACTCCGTTTATTATTTGGCCGATTAGTTGGTTTGGGGTGGTGGCTGTTGGTCCCCCTGTTAGGGGGTTGTTTAATTTAACTTCGTTTTTATCAACTTCTATTTGAGAAAAAATAGCAGTAGGAATAAAAAACATAAAAATAATTAAAAAGATAATAAATAATTTCATAGGTTTTAAGTTGAGATAAATTTTGATTATATTATAGCATATTATTAATAAAAATAAAAACGGACAGCAATATTA
>JAGLYP010000013.1 GCA_023132155.1 Candidatus Parcubacteria bacterium | reverse complement strand
GAAACAGAAAATCGTAGGTACTTAGCTCCTTTTATTTTTAACAGTACTACCGCGCTATCAACCGCCGGCATCGGCCAAAAATCCGTTTTTGACACAAAGTCAATGATTTTCACATCAGCGTAAAACTGCACAGAAACAGCAAGTAAGCTCATTTTTCCAGGTTTGGCAGTAACCCGCTCAGCCACTTCTTTTTGCAGCATTAAAACCATTGAACTTGGCTTATTTTCACTGCTTAAAAATTTCCGTAAAAAAACTGAGGTGATATTATATGGAATATTTGCGACTATCTTGTAATTCATACGTTGCCAGGAGCTTAGCTCCGAAGCTTCGGAGCTAAGCTCCTTTTTTTCACCAGCCTCAAAATTAACATCCAATATATTTTCATTAACCACTTCAACATTGCTTATTTTCTTCTCTTTTAAATTCACTCTAAGCAAATCGGCTAATTTATCATCCAACTCAACCGCAATTACTCTTTTTGCTTTTTTCGCAAGTTTTTCCGTTAAAAATCCCAATCCCGGCCCCACCTCCAAAACCGTATCATTTTTATCAATTTCCGCCGAATTCACTATTAAATCATATACGTTTTCATTAATTAAAAAATTCTGCCCGCGTGAGCGGGCAGGCTTGATGTTGTTTTCTTTGCAAATTTGTTTTGTTTTTTGCAGTAAATCCATTAATCACTCTTTAAAACCGGCTATTATAAATTTAAATTTTTCCTTAACGCCATTAAAAAAACCGGATTTAGCCATACACCCCGAACACCCACCAGCAGACGCTAAGACACCGCTATCCATAAGGGAAGGAGACATGCCACCGGCAATTAATTGCCCGCCGTTGGTCAACCCGGCTTGCCCGATAGCAATATTTGAAAGCAGTAAATTCGTAGTTCCAGCCATTGCCATTTTAAAATCTGATTGATCGCCGCCCATAGCGTATGCACCCGTGCCGCTTACATCAGAGTACATTGTACAACTAGCCGCATCTTTCGTTGTACACAAAGTGCCGCCGGTACAAACCGGCGGATTTCCGGTAGTAAAACAGTTAATAGCAACAACGTTAATAATTCCGGCCTCTACCGGATAACCTCCTGAAGCAATAACCTTTTCAGCCATCTTCCATTCAATCCAATTATTCACTTTTACTCCTGAAAAAAATATTATTGCAACGATAACTGCCGTCCCCGAGTATTTAAATATTTTCTTGTATCTATTATTCATAAAAATTAGCTTATTTTATATTCTTATATCTCTATTATACCAAACTTTTACAAATATGTTAAAATAATTTATATGAGGAGGGAAAAATTTCAAACAAACGAATATTATCATATTTATAATCGCGGAGTTGATAAGCGGGATATTTTTCTTGATCAGTATGATTATATTAGATTTTTAACAAGCATGCGGGAATTTAACAGATCTGAATCGATAGATAGCCTTTATCGTCTAAGCCAAGTAAAACGTCAATCAAAAAAAGGAATTGAAAAATTTATGCACAAAATTGGCTTAGGGTATACTAATTATTTCAATCAAAAATACAATCGTTCCGGTTCTTTATTTCAAGGCACATACAAGGCAATCCGCATCAAAACCTCTGGAAATTTATGGCGTTTATCTTGCTATATTAACGGCAACGCGGAAATACACGGAATTAGCAAAGCGGAAAAATGGCCGTGGTCCAGTTGCCAAAATTATTTTAATCTTAGAAATGGCACTTTATGTAATAAAAATAAAATTTTACGAGATTTTTCTAATATCAATGAGTACAAAAATCTATTATATGATATAATAAAAACAAGCAAAGAAGATAAGAGCGAAATTAAAAAAATAAATCTTGAAGAATTATAGAATATGCCAAGAAAAATAATCGCAACAACTATAGCTCTATTTGCAATATTAATTTGCGATAATTTTGTATTTGCGGAAGATAATTTTGCCGCAAAACTCGCGGGAAAAATTTTATTACAAGTAGAAAAAAACGGCGAAGCATGGTATGTAAATCCGGCTAACTATAAAAAATATTTTTTAAACCGCCCGCGAGATGCTTTTGAATTGATGCGAAATATTGGAATCGGCATTACTAACAGCAATTTAACAAAAATTCCAATCGGCAATTTAAATATTTCAGATACACTTTCAGATATAGACCAAGACGGCCTAAGCAACAATTTGGAAAACGCCATAGGCACAAATCCCGAAAAAAACGATACTGATGAAGACGGCTACGATGACTTAACGGAAATTGCCAATAATTATGATCCGCTTTCCAATAAAAAAATAAATATAGATTTGGATTTTACCAAAAATAATTTAGGAAAAATTTTCATTCAAATTGAAAATAACGGCGAAGCTTGGTATATTGATCCTATAAGCGAAAAAAGATATTTTCTTAGCGCGCCAAAAGATGCTTTTCTTTCAATGCAAAAATTCGGATTGGGAATTAGTAATGATAATATAAGTAAAATAATCACGGGGGTAATTGAAGCTGATGAACCTAAAAATCCGCCAAAAATTGAAGATCCTCCTTGTCAAGATTGCAATTCACCTGAAAATAATAACGCTGATAGCGCTATGTCAGGCGCGGCCAGCGCGATTAGGGCAAACAACTCTGAAGCGGCAACAAAATACTTTATTCCTGAAATGCAAAAAGCAATTGAATATACGCTTGACTTTTTAAACAGCGAAGGACGATTGACTTTGGGAAATATTTTGTCCGGCGCGAAATTAACCGCTTCAACCGAAAATAAAAAAACATACTCTACGGAAGTATATTTTTCCATGGGCGGCTACAAAGTACCTGTTAGTTTTTATGTTGAAAAGCAGGAAGATGGTAAGTGGCTTTTGGTTAATTTGTAAAAAACCACTCATCTTTGTCATTCTGGAATTTTTTCTTAGAGCTTAAGCGACAAGAAAAAATATCCGGGATCCAGGAGTAAAATGCACGTACTGTGTTCGTTTGTTATTGTTTATTTATTTCTCGCTCCCCTGGATTCCAGGTTGCGCTTCGCGCCCCTGGAATGACAATTGGTAGAATGTTTTAAAATTCAGTCATTCAAAATTATTTCAAAATTCAAAATTAAAAATTTATACCAATAACTAATACCTGCTCCCCGAATGCCTCCCTTTCTTTATAGCTTTCTCGTCTGCCAAAAAATTCATAGCCAGCGACGCGATTGCCGCGAAAAGGAAAGTCCACTCCAGGCTCACAAAAGAAATTAAAATCAAAACAAAAATCAGCATCAATCCTTTGCCAAACTGAATCGCCATTTCATGAATTACGGTAAACTCATCCACAAAATGCCCCTGATCCGCGGCCTTTTCATAAGTTAGAGCGTCAAAAGGCGTGCGCGCGAAAATTTTGGTAAGACTGTGAAAAATTGACACAACAAAAATTTGAAAAGCGGTTAAAACGAATATTTTTATAAACCAGCCAAAAGCGTACATCGCGCTTCCCCAATGAATCATTTTACGCTTGCCGCCTCCATCCACGAATCTGCCCGTAAACAGCTGTAGAATAATTGTTACTAAAACCACCAATGACGATATTGCCCCAACCTCCAAATAATTTCCTTTTAATAATTCAAATATAAATATCGGCCAAACCACAATCCCGACTGCCGCCTCAGCGCCATCGCCCAGATACGCCAAAACGGCTTTTCTTCTTTTTTTGGAAAAAAATTCCCGCCATGTTTCCATATATGACCAGCTAAAACGCTCCTTGGTTCTTGGTAAATACATAAAAGGAATTAAAGCGCCTAAATAACAAACTATTGCTATTATAAACAAAATATTATAATTATATTTCAGTAAAATCAACCCGGCCAAAACAGGTCCGATTGCGCCCAAGAGAGCGGTTGTTGCCTCCACCAGACTAAGTTCTTTGGCGCGATTTTTTTTATCCGTGAATTTTGCCATATCGGTATGAACCGGCGTCCAATACATAATTCTATGTATAGTCAATAAAAATAACGACACAGCTAATAGCAAAAAAATATTCTGCTTATCAGCCGTATTAAAATCAACAAATATCTTTACATTAGAAAGCAAGTAAAACGAAAAATAATACATTGCTCCAAACACCAATGTAATTCTAAGCGAACGCCTTAAGCCGATTACATTAAGCAGATGACAGCCCCAAGCCACAGACAAAGCATAAGCAAAATGGCCGATTAAATAATAAATAATTACATATTTAACATTAAAATCAAACAATTCATACAAAAAAATCGGCAAAAATATCCCGAGCAAATTAGCGGCCGCCCGCAAAATCATGCGCCCGGAATACAAAGCCATAAAGCCGTTATTTAATTTTCCGTGAAAATAATTTAGCATTATAATATCACTCCTTATGCGCGACAAAATTCATAGCCAGCGACGCGATTGCCGCCAGCAAAAATGTCCACTCTATATTAAAAAACATAATCAACAATAAAACCGCGCAAAGCATTAAAGCTTTTCCAAAATAAATCGCCATATCATGCACTACGGTATATTCATCAACATAATGCCCTTCACTCGCGGCTTTTTCATAGGTAATCACGTCAAAAGAAGTACGAGCAAACACTTTCATTAAATTATGATATGTAGAGGCAATAAAAATCTGAAAAGCCGAAGCGATAAAAATTTTTACGACCCAGCCCAAGGCATACATCGCGCTTCCCCATTTCAACATCTTTTTCTTATCTTTTTTATCAATTAATTTGCCGGCGGCCAATTGCAAAATAATCGTTACAATAACAATTAAAGATGAAATCGCGCCGACTTCAAAATAATTTCCATCTAAAAGCTTCCAAATAAAAATAGGCCAAATGACAAGTCCGACAATCGTTTCAGCGCCGTCTGATAAGTACGCTAAAACGGTTTTTCTGCGCTTTTTGGAAAAAAATTCTTTCCAGGTTTCAACATAGGTCCAGCTGAATCGCTCTTTTGTTCTGGGCAAATTTACCAGTGGAATCAAAGAAGAAAGATATAATATAATTACAACAAAAAATAAAATATCATAACTGTAAAACAATAAAATCCAGCCGGCAATTAGAGGCATTATCGCGTGAGCGATATGCGCGGTAACTTCCATTAAACTTATCTGTCTGGCGCGATTCATTCTATTGGTAAATTTGGCAATATCGGTACGCACGGGAACCCAGTGCAATATGCGATGCAAAGTGATAAAAACAAGGGATAAAATCAATAATGCCATTACTTCTATCTTGTTGGAAGAATTTGCCAAGCCTAAAACGTAAAAACAAACATAATAAAGCGCGCCCAAAACCACGCTAACGCGAATAGACCGCTTTAAACCGATTTGATTTAAATACCGCGCTCCCCAGGCAACTAAAACGCCATAAAGCAGACTGCTGACCAAATAATAATAAATTACATATTGCAATTTAAAATTAAAAAGCTCATATAAAAAAATCGGCAAAAAAAGGCCTAAAAGCGCGGTTGATACGCGCAACAGCGCGCGCATGGAATAAATCGCGAAAAAACCTTGCGATACTCTGCCGGTAAAATATTTAAACATTTTTTGGGTGATTAGGGTTTAGTAATCTTTATTATAACACAAAAACAAAAAATCGTAGAGACGCGCCGCGGCGCGTCTCTACGATTTCTTATCTCACCACCACATTCACCAACCTACCCTTAACAAAAATTATTTTTATAATATTTTTGTTTTCTACCCATTTTTTAATTTTCTCGCTCTCTAAAACAATTTTTTTCGCGTCATCTTCAGAAATATCAGCGCCAACTTCAATCGTATCCCGAAGCTTGCCATTAATTTGTACAACTAGCTGAATTTTCTCGTCTTTGATTAATTCCTGGTCATACTCGGGCCAAGTTTCCTTAAAAATACTTTCCTTATTATCCAATTCACCCCAAAGCTCTTCCGCAATATGCGGCGCGAACGGCGAAAGAACCAATAACAATTTTTCATAAACTTCCTTACTAATTTCCTTTTCTTTTTCCATAGAATTAACCAATATCATCATCGCGCTAACAGCAGTATTCAACTTAAACCCCTCTATATCCTCCCCTACTTTTTTGATGGTTTTATGCAACAATCTATTTAAATTATCATCAATTCGCTTGTACTCGCTTGACGGGTATAATTCGTAATTTTTAATTGATAATTGAATATTCCATATTTTTTCCAAAAACTTCCTCGCCCCCACAAGCCCGTTTGTACTCCAAGCGCAGCTTTGCGAAAACGGTCCCATAAACATTTCATACACGCGCATCGCGTCAGCTCCATACTTTTCCACAATGTCGTCCGGATTGATGACATTGCCCCAGCGCTTGCTCATTTTACGCCCGTCTTCCGCCATAATCAGGCCGACATGTTGCAGGCGCGTAAACGGCTCTTCATAATTAACAACGCCAATGTCGTACAAAAACTTATGCCAAAAACGCGCGTAAATCAAATGCCGCGTCGCGTGCTCTGCGCCACCCACATAAAAATCAACCGGAGACCAATACTTTTCCTTTTTTTTATCAACTAGCCTCTTATCATTTTCTGGATCAATATAACGCAAATAATACCAGCTGGATCCTGCCCACTGCGGCATGGTATTTGTTTCGCGCTTGCCCGGCCCGCCGCATTTCGGGCAAGTCGTATTTACCCATTTTGGAATCGTTGACAAAGGCGATTCTCCTGTTCCGCTTGGTTCATAACGCTCAACTTCAGGCAATTTCACCGGCAAATTCTCTTCAGGCACGCCAACCGCGCCGCACTTTTCACAATGAATTATCGGAATCGGCTCGCCCCAATATCTCTGCCGCGAAAACACCCAATCTTTTAGTTTATAATTAATTGCCTTTTTGCCAAGTTTTTTTTCTTCAAGCCATGTTATTGTTTTTTCTTTGGCTTCTTTGGTTTTTAATCCATTTAAAAAGTCTGAATTTATTGATATGCCGTTTTCACAATAAACTTTTTCTTCTTTTTTAAAAATATCCCAAAAATGAATAATATTTCCAAAAATCATATCCTTATCAACATCCTTTTCTGAAACCCAAGCTGCTTCGTGCTTATTTTTTTCTTCCTCGCTAACCTCATCTCGTTCTTCATTTTCCAATTCATAATACATACAGCGCGCAATGGCATAGCGATTTTCTTTTTTATGCGTTGCGTAATAATTCACATGCACCTCGGAACCGATTTCTTTAATAAATTTAAGATTTTTATAACCTGTTTCCTCCAACACCTCTCTTTTTCCGGCCTCAACTATATCCTCTCCTTCGTCAATTCCACCAACTACATAAGTTGAACATTTATACTCCGGCCATTTAATTAATAAAAATTGATTTGTCTTTGGATTTTTTACCAAAGCATAAACTATATTTCTCTTTTTTGTAGGTATGCCTTCCCTAACCTTATCTTTCATATCTCCATTTGCTTCAAAGAACGGCGCAACAACCGGCTTTACGGGAATATTATATTTTTTCGCAAACTCAAAATCCCGTTCATCATGCGCAGGCACTGCCATAATCGCTCCGGTGCCATAGCCCATCATCACATAATCGGCTATCCAAATCGGAATCTCTTCGCCATTTACCGGATTAATAGCATAGCTACCCGTAAATACTCCTGTTTTTTCTTTTGTAAGTTCTGTCCTTTCCAATTCAGATTTACTGCCGGCAAATCTAATATATCTTTCAACCTCTGCTTTTCGTTTCTGGGTTGTAATTTTCGTAACTAACGGATGTTCCGGTGCCATCACAAAATAAGTTGCGCCAAATAGCGTATCCGGGCGAGTTGTGAAAACGGTTATAAAACCATCTTCCTTGGAGCTTAGCTCCGAAACTTCGGAGCTAAGCTCCTTTCTCTTATTCACAATTTGGAATTGGACTTCAGCCCCTTCCGACCTCCCAATCCACCCTCTCTGCATCTCCTTAATTGAAGACTCCCACTCCGGCAATTTCTCCAAATCATTAAGCATGCGATCCGCGTAATCGGTAATGCGTAAAACCCATTGGCACATCGGTCTGCGCTCAACATCAGAGCCGCAACGCTCGCATTTCCCGCCTTCCAAATCCTCTTGCGCAAGCCCTGTCTTGCATGACGGGCACCAAATAATGGGCTCATGCGATTCGTAAGCCAAGCCTTTTTTAAACATCTGTAAAAAAATCCACTGCGTCCATTTATAAAACTTCGGATCAGTCGTATTAATTTCACGCTCCCAATCATGAGAAAAACCAAGTTTCCCAAGCTGTTCTTTAAAAGTCGCGATATTTTTATCAGTTGAAGTCCGCGGATGCGTTTTATTTTTCAAGGCAAAATTTTCCGCCGGCAATCCAAAAGCGTCCCAGCCCATCGGGTGCAGTACATTATATCCTTGCATCATTTTCATACGCGCGAAAATATCAGTCGCGATATAACCTTTCGGATGCCCTACATGAAGTCCCGTTCCGGAAGGATAAGGAAACATATCCAAAATATAATATTTAGGCCTTTTCTTATCTTCACCGGTTTTATACAATTGCTCCTTCTCCCATTTATTCTGCCATTTGGATTCTATTGATTTGTGATTATACCTTTTAATATTCATAAATAAATTTTTTTATTTTAATAACCCGCTCTACATACTCTCACCTGTCATTCCCGCCTCAAAGTCTACAGGAATGACAGGGGCGGGCGCGTAAGGTGGATTATTAATCATATTTTATCTAAAATTCAAATAAAAATCAAGCAAAAAAATTGTTTTGAATTTGCAAAAATAAACAAGTTAAACTTATCAAAACATGTTTAATTCTTCGCTGAAAAACCAAATAAAAAATACAAATAAGCCAAACCTGCGATTGGAAATAAAACCGGCAAATTATTGACAAAAACCAATGCCAAACAAAAAGCAATCATTCGCCCGATATAAACCGGCACTTCCCGAAAAATAAAAAATTCATCAACATTGGATTTTCTGGGAATTCCAAACAATTTTGCGTAATAAGGCACGCTAAAAACAACAAAAACAAAACCGGAAATCAAGCCAATCACATAAAAAGCCAACTCGGAGTCAATAAAAGCCCTTACAATCCAAACAAGCATAATCAATACCGCTCCGGTTCTAATTAATTTATTTTTTGAAAATCTATCTGAAATCCTGCCCATCGCCAAAATTAAAAAGAACGCTCCCAATGAAACCGCGGTCGCGGTCGCTCCAACCGCCGATATTTTCATAAGGCTCAAATAAATAAAAATCGGCCAAATAATCCCATCTGTTTCTTCACCGAAATTATTACAAATTTCCGCCCAAAAATATTTTTTATTCTTTTTAAATAATTCAGCTCCTTTTTTAAAATGAAACGTAAAATCAATGCTATTCTTTTTAACACGAAATATAGGGATAATTGATATAATAAAAATAGAAATCGTAATCGCGAATAAAATATTAAAACCAAAATACGAAGCTATTAAGCCACCGGCTAGAGGCGTAAAAATAGTAAAAACTTGCGGCAGGGCAAAAAGCTTGCTGATTTCCATGCCAACATGCCCTTTGCTTGTATTTTTCGCGAAAACAATATTCAAGGGCACCCAATACAAAGCCGCTTGCCAGCCGTCAAAAACGGCAAGCAAATAAAGCGGAAAATGATAAATTTCCATTGTCATCAACATTGCCAAAAACAAAAACAAAAACGGCAAGCGCAAAAGCAAAGTTTTTCTAATGCCATAGCGCGAACCAATATACCCGACCGCGAACGATGAAGCCAATAAAACCGAATTTTGAATAATAAAATATGTAATTACCTGCGAAACACTATAGCCCAAAGTTAAAAAATAAATCGGAATAAAAATCCCCACCAATGAAAAAGCCGAGGCATCAATTGAATGCATCGTATAAATCGCTCTCAGGCTTTGTTTTTTCGCGAAAAAAAATTTATTAATCAAATTCATTTTTTATTATATATATTTTAATCAAGCTAACATTAATATTATATCATTTTTTAAACTATAATTGCATCTCGTTTTCTATTCTAACTCAATCCCAACCGGACAATGGTCAGAACCCGTAACTTCATTTAAAATAAAAGCTTTTTTAATATTTTTTAAAATCTTATCGGAAACGCAAAAATAATCAATCCGCCAGCCGACATTGCGCGCGCGGGCGCCCGCGCGATAACTCCACCATGAATATTGGATTTTTTCAGAATATTTTTCCCGAAATGTATCTTTAAAACCGGAATTTAAAAATTTATCCATCCATTCCCGTTCTTCATAGGTAAAACCGGGATTGCCGATATTTTCTTTGGGACGCGCCAAATCAATTTCTCTGTGCGCGACATTATAATCGCCTGTTACAATTAAGGGCTTGGTTTTTTCCAATTTTTTAAAATACTTTAATAATTTATCATTAAAATCAATTTTAAACTTAAGCCGCGACAATTCGTGGTTGGCATTGGGAAAATAAATGTTAGCCAAATAATATTTGCCGATGTCAACAACTTGCACCCGCCCTTCATCGTCCCAAGATAACTTTGCGAGATGAGCAACGTTCTTGAAGCTAAGCTTCTGTTTTAAACTTTCTTTAATAAAAATAGCCGTCCCTGAATACCCTGGCCGCTTTGCCGAATTCCAAAAAATATCATAAGCAATTTTTTCCGGCGCCAATATTTCCGACAATTCTTTCTTACGCGCCGCTTCCGCGATTTTAATTTCCTGCAAACACAAAACATCCGGCTTTTCTTTTTTCAAAAAATCCAAAAATCCTTTTTTAATAACAGCCCGTATGCCGTTGATGTTCCAGGATAATATTATCACTTTGTTCAATTAAGAATTAAAACTTACCACGACCCTCCCCCTCCTCCGCCAAAACCTCCGCCTGATCCGCCGCCGGAAAAGCCGCTGCCGCCGGAACTTGCGGATGATGGCATTGACGCAAGAGTTGAGTTGGCTTGTGATTGAAAGCTATTCAAATTATTCGCGAGCGCCAAAGCGGAAAAATTTCGCGCGCTCGCGGAGCTATACCAATTGGGAGCCTCATGATAAATATCTTCAAATTGCTTTGCCCATTTTTTTTCTACGCCCAAAACAATCGCAAACGGCAATAATTTTTCAAAAATTTTGGGATTCTTCTTAGGCGCATTATGGAAATTAATCCTGTCTTTTTCAGCTACCTCCAAATACATTTTTAAGCCCAAAATCTTCTCTCTGGCCAAAACTCCCTTTTTGGTTTTTTTCGGCATTACATTGCCTAAAATCAAAATCAAAATCCCTGTAATCCAAACGCTGACAACCCCAATCCACCCCAAAAACGGTCCAACAAACCAGCCGACAACCAAAACCAATATTGCTAAACTTATATAAAACCTCCTGATCTTTTTCGGATTTTTAGGAAAATACCCCTTATTGACAGTTGCCTGATAAATTCTATCAATAATATCATTTAAATCTTCATAAAACTTATCTTTTAAATCTGACAATCTGATTTTTTTCTTATCCGCGAATAATGCTTTTAACAAAGCAAACTGAAGTTCATTTAAAACATCTTCTCTTATTGCTAATTTTTCCAATTCATAATCATCCGCTTTTAAAATTCCGCTTTTTTCTATATATGTTATTTTAATATGCCCCTTAACCGCAAGATTAATTATTTCCGCGCTAACGTCTTTTCTGTGGGCGCGCTCATCAATAATCGTTCCCACTTCAGCCGGACTTAAATCGTCCGGAGCCGCGAACTCGGCAATAATTGTTTTTCTGCCAGCAGGATCTTTACCGTATTTTCTCCAAAAATAAATAAAAAACAGCAAAGAAAACAAGGGCAAAATCACAATCCAATTATCTTTCGCTGTTTCCAAAAAAATCTTAAGCCAAGAAAACTTTTTTACAATGCCTTTGGGAAATCCAACCACAATAGTCACTCCTTCACCAGGCCTTAAACTATCATCACTAAATATAATGCTATCAGCCTCGTCTTTGGCGATAAAATTCAAACGGCTGGATACGCACTTCTCGTTACTGCCGCTCTTGCCCGTGTAGCATTCAAATTTTAATTTTTCAATGTTAACGCTTTTGGGTAAATTAATTGTCGCTTTTGTCTGTCTAACCGGCGTTACCCAAGTCTGTCCTGTAACATTCCAATACAACTCATCATGATCATCAAAAAAATTAATTGCGCGCTTAACTCTATATTTTATTACATAATGCCGCACCCCGCCAACATAAACATCGGGGTCGCCGATTTTTATTCGCTTGCTTTCTTTATAATTATCCACATCAAAAATAATATCATTGCCATTTCTGTCTGTAACTGAAAAATCAGAAAAATGCAATTTAAAACTTTCCCCGCCTACTTTATACTTATACGGAATATCACGAAAAATTCCATGCTTCTCTTCACTGCCGAAATCATAAACTATCATCTCCTTAACATTAATACTGCCGTCCTGATTAATATTTATTTCTGTTTCAAAATTATTAATTTTCTCCTGAGCCGCAACCGGCAAGGCTAGGCAAATTGATGATAAAACTATTAAACTAATTTGAAAAAATATTTTTTTTCTTTTCAACATAGAATTATTAAAATTATTAAAATTATTAAGATTTTTAAGATTTTTAAGATTTTTGGGATATTTTTTTAATGATCCCAAAAATCCTAACAATCCCAAAAATCACAAAAATCTCAATCAACCAGCTGACTTTTTCTTAATTATCTGTTGCAATTCTTTAACGCTTTTGCTATCAACCCGCATCTTAACACCCTTCTTCTTGTTTCTCTTTTGATATTTTCGCGAAAGCGCTTCTTCTTCATGTTCTAAATTTTGTTTATTCATAAAAAAATGTTATAATATATCTACAAATATTCTATAATTATATAATATCCTAATCCGCGATAATTTTCAATGAAGTACGCTCATAAACCTTGGTATAAAAAATGGTGGGGAATATTTTTAATTATTCTCGCGATATTTTTTGTCAGTCTTCTTTTCGCTTTTGCGATTTTTATTGTTAATTATATAAAAAATGTTGACACCGCGTCAGTTCCGCGAAAATATATTTCAAACCCAGTTATTGAAGGCGCGAAAAACAACTACTGGCTGGGATCCGCCAATCCGAAAATCACGATTGTTGAATTTTCCGATTTTAATTGCGTATATTGCCAAAAATCTTTTTCAAAAATAAGAGAAATAACTTCTGTTTATAATAATATAAAATTCATTTACCGAGATTTTCCCGTTCTTTCTGATTTCTCCATTCAGCTTGCCTTGGCTGCCCGCTGCGCCGGCGAGCAAGGCTTATTCTGGATAATGCATGATAAGCTATTTCTAAATCAAGGTCTTGGCAGTGATGAAAAAATTTTTGAAGCATTTAAGCAAATTGGCGGCAATGAAAAAAAATTTAATGCTTGTTTCGCAAATAAAAAATACCTGCCTGACATTGAAAAAGACTTAATTGACGGACAAAAGCTAAACATAAGCGGCACACCGGCCTGGTTTATTAACGGACAAAGAATTGAAGGCGACATTCCTTATGAATTTTTAATTAATTTAATTAAACAAAATCTAAAATAACTAAAATGCTAATAACGCGAATGTAATGCTAATCTGCGAATTGCTAATAAATAGTATTCGCAATTCGCAGATTAGCATTACATTCGCAGATTAGCATTATACATCTTTATGAAACAAATTCGCATACACGGACGCGGCGGGCAGGGAGTGGTTACTGCCGCGGAATTAATCGCTATTTCGGCTTTTAACGACGGGCATGAAGCTCAGGCTTTTCCGTCTTTTGGCGTAGAGCGAACAGGCGCCCCGATTGAGGCTTTTGCCCGCATTGACGACAAACCTATTAGAACACGAGAACATGTATACTCTCCTGATATTTTAATTATCCAAGATGCTTCCGTAATGGCCACGGTTGACGTCTCTCACGGATGTACGGAAAAAACAATAGCGATTGTTAATACGTCTTTGCCTAAAAACGCGATTAAATTGAGTATTCCGGAAAAAAATATTTTTCCGATTGATGCCACAAAAATCGCTTTAGATATTCTTGGCAGAAACATAGTAAATACGATAATCCTTGGCGCCCTTGCCAAATCAACCAAAATAATTACCCTTGAAGCAATCAAAAAAGCCGTTAAACAAAAATTTAGCGCAAAGGGGCAAGAATTGGTTGATAAAAATATTAAAGCCGTTGTTATGGCGTATAATTTATAAAATAATAATGCTAATAACAATAATGCTAATCTGCTAATATATGCTAATCTGCGAATTGCGAATAATTTTAAAACAGCATTCGCAATTCGCAGATTAGCATTTATTCGCGCTATTAGTATTACATAAATCTTATGAAAATAACCGCTCAAGCAAGTTCAACAATAAAAAATAAAACCGGCGGCTGGAGGACATATATTCCGGTCATTGATTACAATAAATGCATCGGTTGCGGCCGCTGCGCCAAAGTTTGTCCGGAAAATGCAATTAAAATGGTCTTAAAAAACGGCAAACAAAAGCCAATAGTAGACTTTAATTATTGCAAAGGCTGCGGTCTATGCGCGGCTGAATGTCCGGTTAAGTGCGTAAAAATGGAATTGGATAAGAAATAAAAAAAATTTCTAAATTATAATTTCTAATTTCTAAAAGCATGGCTCAGAAAAAAATTTATGATTTAGAAGAAAGAACAGCAAAATTCGGTGAAGATATAATTGAATTTTCAAAAACAATTCAAAAAAACTATATTACGAAATCATTAATAAATCAATTAATTAGATCCGCGACTTCAGTTGGCGCAAATTATTGCGAAGCCGATCGTGCGGAAACAAAAAAAGATTTTGAACATAAAATTGGAATATGCAAAAAAGAGTCAAAAGAAACAAAACACTGGCTAAGGATGCTTGGAAAAGCCGAGGCTAAACATATTATAAAATGTCGTCAGCTATGGAAAGAAGCCAATGAACTCAGTCTTATTTTTATAACAATTGTAAAAAATTCAAAAAACAAATAATATATAAGAAATTTCTAAATTATAAATTCTAAAATTTTAGTAATTATAATTTATAATTTAGAAATTATTTTCAACTTATGTCAAATAAATCTAATCGCAAAATCCTTGAGGGTTCTCAGGCGATTGCTCAAACTATAAATAATATCAAGCCGGCGGTAATCTCCGCTTATCCGATTACTCCGCAGACTCATATTGTTGAGGATTTGGCCAAGCTGAAGGCTGACGGAAAGGCTAAATACGAATATGTGCGCGCGGAAAGCGAATTTGCGGCCGCTTCAATCGTGGAAGGCGCAAGCGCTACCGGTCTCAGAACTTACACCGCCACCAGCTCTCAAGGAATATTGTTAATGGCGGAAGTGCTTTACAATATCGCCGGTATGCGTTTGCCAATAGTTTTAACTTGCGCTAATCGCGGAATATCGGCGCCAATTACCATCTGGAACGATCATCAGGACGCGATGTCAGTTAGGGACGCCGGCTGGATCATGTTTTTCGCGGAAAACCACCAAGAAGCAATTGAACAGCATCTGCTCGCCTACAAAATCGCGGAAAAAAGGAAAATTCCGGCAATGGTTAATATTGACGGCTTTGTCCTTACCCATACTTACGAAGGCGTGGAAGTGCCAAGCAATGCTGAGATTAAAAAATTTCTGCCGGACTACAAACCCAAACAAGGCGAATATTTAGATCCTGCCAATCCGGTTACTTTTGGCGCATTTGCCTCGCCCGCCTATTATATGGAAATCAGGCATGAACTGCATGAAGACTTGCGCTCTTGCCAAAATGACATTTTGGAAGAATATGAAAATTTAAAAAAACTTATCCCAGGCGCGATTAAAAAATCAGAAGACAAGGCTTTAATCAATAACGGCTTAATAGAATATTACGGGCCTAAAAATCCAAAAGTTATTTTAATTGCCATGGGGTCTTTGGTTGGCACCATTAAAGACGCTGTTGACCACTTAAATATCCGCCGCAATGTCAAACATTATGTCAGCAACAAATCAGTAGGCGTATTAAAAATAAAAACTTTCCGTCCGCTTCCGGCAAAAGCTATTATTGCTGTTATTAAAAAAGCCAAATATGCTGCTGTTATTGAAAAAGCTGTTTCGCTAGGCGCCGTTGACGCTCCCATGGCTATGGATATCAAAACCTACGCAAAAAACAAAATTAAAACCAAAATTCAAAGCTATATAGCGGGATTGGGCGGACGTGATATTACCCAAAAAATGATTTCCAAAATTGTGACTGACGTGCAGAATAAGGATGATAGGATGAAGTTTGTGGGATAATCGTTATATGTCATTGCGAGCGCCAGCGAAGCAATCTCGTGGCACCTTGCATCGTCCATTGTTAATTCACATTAGGTGTTCTGTGGCACGGGATTGCTTCGCAAGCTCGCAATGACATATAAAAATATATGCCGAAAAAATTTGTAAAAATTTTATTTCTAATTATATTCATACAATTTTTTTGTTATACTCTTTTTCTAATCCCGATTTCCGTTAATGCGAAAGAGGTTGGTCTTGGCGAAAAATGTACTTCTAAAGATACCTGCAAAAAAGGCTCTTGCATAAAAGGGGTATGCGCCATTTTCGTTCCCAATGTTACAATTCCAGGATCAAATTTTAAAAAAGGTGAAGCCTACAATGACTTTGGCACGACCAAGCCTATTGCGGAATATATAGAGGCCATCTACAAATACGCCATCGGCGCGGTTGCAATCCTCGCGACTGTCGTTATGATGATCGGCGGCGTGGTCTGGATTACAGCTGGCGGCAGCCAAAACCGCATCGGCGAAGCCAAACAATGGATCAGTGGTTCATTAACCGGAATGGTTCTTGTACTTTGTTCTTATATGATTTTAAACACTGTTAATCCGGATTTGGTAAAATTTAAGCCGATTGGGATTGAGACGGTTAATAAAATAATTACAGGGGCTTGCAGAATTTCAGCTTTATCAAATGACTTTAGTTATACTTGCGAAAACGGAATGGAAGAAGAAGACTGTTTAAAACAAGGTGTCGGCTATGAATGGTTAAAAGATGAAAAATGTCCGACTGTTTGTTGCGCTTGGGATTTACATGTATCAGCAACAGCGCTAAATGGAGGCACGCGTTTATACGAAAATTGTGATGACACGCGAACAAATTTATCTGAAACTGGCTGTAAAAACAAAGCAGGAGATTTAACTTTTTATCAATACTCGCAAAACGGTTATTGCAATAAAAGAACCCTTATTGGCACAGACGGAACTTTGATTAGCTATCAGTGTATTAATCGCTAAAAATTATGTTTAAAAATCATAAAAATTTTTTAAAAAACAAATTAAAATATCTAAAAATATTTACTTTTTTAATAATAGGTTTTTTTATTATTTCGCCTGTAATTGTTTTTGCCAATCCTACATGGGTCATGCCTGATCCGAAAATTAGAATTCCCGGAATGAAAGACTTAAGCAATATGACTCCTGTATGTTCCGAGGACACTGGCGTCTGTCAAATGCCATGGATTAGCGAATATATCGCCGGAATATATAAATACGCCATCGGCGCGGTTGCGATTCTTGCCACTGTTGTTATGATGATCGGCGGCGTGGTTTGGATTACGGCAGCCGGCAGCCAAACCCGCATCGGCGAAGCAAAACAATGGATTGGCGGCGCTTTAACAGGATTAGTATTGGTTTTTTCTTCTTATATGATTCTTAATATTGTTAATCCGGATTTGGTAAGATTTAAGCCGATAACAATTAAAAAGGTTGATGTTCTTCCAAGTGAAAACGGGTGTTGTATATATGAATCTGTTAAAAGCACATCTCCACTTAAGACAGAGATGATATGTAAAAATATTACCTCAAAAAGCACATGTACAAGCTATCCAAAAGGCAAATATACTGCAAATGCTAAATGTTCCGGATCTGTATGCGTAGAGATTATTTCTGATACGGACACGGGTGCAACCGGTTGTTGCGCATATACCTTTAGCGGAAAAACAAGGTGTAGAAATAACTATACTGAAAAACTATGCGAGGAAAAACATGGAACAGCAGCGTCTTACTGGGATGAAGGAATTGATTGTATTGAAAATAGTTCATGTGATGAAATTGATCCTTGATTTGCTATGGTAAAAAATTTATCCAATATTCTTAAACAGAAAGTAAAAGTATTCAAATTCGCCACACAATAAATATCAAAATAATTCGTAATTCGTAATTCTTAATTGAATAAATGATCTACTTCACTAACTACGCCAATCAAAAATTTGAAATACTTAATAAACATAAGGTATTTTTTCGCAAAGAAGAAATTGAAGATGTAATAAAAAATCCGGATAAAACCGCGAAAAAAGGCAATTACCTATCCGTACGAAAAGACGGCATAAAAGTTGTTTATGATAAAAAAGAAGGGGTAGCCAGGGTAATTACTTTTTATCCAATCAAAATATAATGCTAATCTGCGAATAAATGCCAATCTGCGAATTGCGAATATTATTTATTAGCAATTAGCAGATTAGCATTACAATTTTATGATATACGACCCTGAAGCAAATATAATCAGCTGGGAAATCGGGAAAGGGAAAATTACCCATACCAGTGAATTCGGTAATTTTATTATCCATCTTTCTAGCGCAAAAAAACCGATTTTAATTGAAATTCTTGACGCTTCAAAATTTATCGGACAATTTGATAAGATAAAAAATATTAAAGAAATTAGAAACGTTTTACCAACTAATTATTAAATATCGAAATATAAGATTTTGGGGATTTTTGGGATTTTTAAGATTTTTGGGATAATTAATATCACAAAAATCTCAATAATCTTAAAAATCCCAAAAATCCCAATAAAAAACATGCCAACTAAAACATCTCTAAAAACCAAAACAATTATCAAATCCAAAAAAGCTAAGTCATTATTCTCTGCCGGGCACAGGGCTTGCGCCGGCTGCGGGCAGGCTATCGCCGCCAGAACGGTCGTAAACGCGCTTGGGGCGAATACGATTATCGCCAACGCGACCGGTTGTTTAGAAGTAACAACTACTCCCTACCCGGAAAGCGCTTGGGGCGTACCTTGGATTCATTCTTTATTTGAAAACGCGGCCGCAATCGCTTCCGGAATTTACGCAGGGCTTAAACAAAAAAAACAAGACAAAAAAATCAAAGTTGTCGCTCAGGGCGGAGACGGCGGCACTTTTGACATCGGCTTTGGACTGATCAGCGGCATGTGGGAAAGAAACGAAAATATTCTTTATGTCTGCTACGACAACGAAGCTTATTCCAATACCGGCATGCAGGCGTCAGGCGCTACTCCTTGGGGCTCAAGCACGACCACTACTCCGGCAGGCTCAGGGAAAACCATTGACGCAATCGGCTCTCATCAGCAAAAAAAAGACATTATCGCGATTGCCTTGGCTCATAACCTGAAATATGTCGCGCAGACGACCGCCGGCTACTTAGAAGACATTGAAGCTAAAGTAAAAAAAGCCGTTGAAACCGAAGGTCCGGCTTATATCCAAATACTTGCCCCTTGTGTTCCGGGCTGGCATATAAGATCCGACCAAACCATGAGTCTTGGCAGATTAGCCGCGCAAACCGGCCTCTATCCTCTGCTGGAATATATTGACGGCAAACTTGCTAAAGTTATGAAAGTGCCGGCTAAAAAAATTAAAGTGGAAGAATACTTAAAGCCGCAAAGGCGTTTTGCCCATCTTTTCAAAAACGAACGAGGCAAAGAGGTTATTGAATACATCCAAGCGCTTGCTGATAAAAATATTGAGAAATATGGATTATAGGAGAATCAAGAATTAGGAATTAAGAATTAAGGAGAAAAGAAATTGGAATATAAACTGTATGATATAATAAAAAATCGGTTTTTACACCGATTTTTTATTATATTGAATTTTCCCTAATTCTTAATTCCTAATTCTTAATTCTTAATTAATATTCCGCTCTCTTAACTTTCCCTTTATATCCGGTTCCTGCCGGAATAAGGCGGCCGATGATAACATTTTCCTTTAATCCTTCCAAATAATCAATCTTGCCGCTAACCGACGCTTCAATCAATACCCTGGCTGTTTCTTGAAAAGACGCCGCTGATAAAAAACTATCAGTTGTCAGTGAAGCTTTGGTAATACCCATTAACAGCCTGCGCGCGTCAACATCGCCGCTATTTTTCCTTTTAGCGCGCTCCAAAACGCTATTTTCAACAATCTCTCCCGGAAGCAATTCCGAATTGTCAGACTTATTGATAAAAAAGCGGGAGAACATCTGCTTGGCAATAATTTCAACATGCTTATCATTAAGCGGCTGCCCTTGGGATGAATAAACATTCTGAATTTCCTGGATAATATATCTTTGCGTGCTTAAACGGCCTTTCAAACTGTATAGCTGCTGGATATCCATACTGCCGTCAGTTAATTGATCGCCCTTTTTAACCTCATCGCCTTCTTGCGCTAATATTGACATGCCTTTGGAAATAATAAACTCTTTAATCTTTTTGGCTTTAACTTTAACTTTAATCATTTTTTTATCTAACTCAACAATTCCTCCGTTTTCAGCGGTAACTGTAATATCTCCTGCTGTAAATAATTTTGTTCCGGCGCTAATTTTTTCTCCATCTTTAACTTTAATTTTCGGTTCAATTTTAAGCGCCTTTTTCGCGGGTTTAGCTTTGGCCCTGGCTTGCAGCTGCGCCTCCCTGACGATTTCAGCAAAATAATATTTATCAGAATTAAAGCCTTGATAATTAATTTTTAAAATCTTTACCTGTGGATTGCTGACTACTACTTTTCCGGATCCTTCTTCAATGGTCCGCTGCGCGGTTTCAATGGAAATTTTTCCATCCACATCCGAAATAAAAGCTTTGTGTTTCGGCGGTCTGGCTTCAAAAATTTCTTCAACTCTCGGCAAACCCTGAGTAATATCCTCAACACCGGCAATACCGCCGGTATGGAAAGTTCTCATAGTAAGCTGCGTTCCGGGTTCGCCGATTGATTGCGCCGCGATAATTCCCACCGCTGTTCCCTTTTTCACTTCTTTATTGTGCCCCAAATCCCAGCCATAACATTTCGCGCACACGCCTCTATCCAATTTACAGCTTAAAACCGAACGAATACAAGCCTCCCCGACATCCTCATCTTCAATTTTATCAATAATATCCTCTGTAATAAGCTCGCCTTTTTTTACTAAAACTTTACCTTTAACATTTTTCAAATTATCCGCTAAAAATCTGCCGATAATTCTGTCAAAAATAGTCGTTCCGTATTTTTCACTCTCCTCTTTTGTAATTACCAAGCCCTCTTCGTCCCCGCAATCATCTTCTGCCACAATTATATCCTGAGCCACATCAACCAAGCGCCTGGTCAAATAACCGGCATTAGCGGTTCTGAGGGCGGTATCAGACAAGCCTTTGCGCACGCCATGGGAAGAAATAAAATATTCCAAAACCTGAAAACCTTTTTTAAAATTTCCTTTAACCGGAAGTTCAATAATATCTCCGGATGGAGAAGTAACCAAGCCTTTCATGCCGAGAATTTGCGTTAACTGCGCCCAGCTGCCGCGCGCTCCGGATTCAATCATAGAATAAACCGGTCCTTCGTTTGGCAATCCCTTTTTACATATGCCGGTAACTTTATCTTTAACATTTGTCCAAAGCTCAATAATCTTGGCGTATCGCTCTGAATCGGTTAACAATCCTTCCTCGTATTGATCCTGAATTTTTTCCACCATTTCCTGGGTTTCCGAAATAAGCGCGTCCTTTTCTTTCAAGCCCGGCAAATCATTCATCCCCCAGGAAAGCCCGCTTTTTGTAATATAGCTAAAACTTTTTTCTTTTAAATCATCTAAAAATTCTCCGGTTTCTTTTGAGCCGTAATAACGAAAACAATTTTTTACTAATTTTTTTAACTTACCCTTGCCGACAACCTCGTTAACAAAACGCAATCTCGGAGGCAATATATCATTAAAAATAACCCTTCCAACCGTAGTTCTGGTTAATCCCAATTCAGGCAATTTAACTCTAACCGGCTCATGCAATGTAATTGCTTTTAGCTCATACGCCAATCTTGTTTCTTCCGCGGAAGAAAAACATTTTAACTCATTGTCTTGCTTTTTGTTATTTTCTTCATCGGTAATATAAAATGCTCCCCAAACAATATCCTGGCCTGGCGCTACCACCGGATCGCCGGTAGCCGGTTTTAAAAGATTTTTCGCGGAAAGCATTATTTCACCCGCTTCATTAATAGCTTCTTTGGTTAATGGCACATGCACCGCCATCTGATCACCGTCAAAATCGGCATTAAACGCGCTGCACACAAGCGGATGAATTTGGATCGCTTTTCCTTCAATTAAAGTCGGCTTAAACGCCTGAATGCCCAGTCTATGCAAAGTTGGCGCGCGATTAAGCATTACGTAAGCGCCTTTAATAATATCTTCTAAAATATCCCATACGATATCAGCGCCACTTTCAATAAAACGCGAAGCGCTCCTAACATTATGCACTACTTCCTGTTTTATCAACCTACTGATTATAAACGGCTTAAAAAGTTCAATTGCCATTATTTTCGGCAAACCGCATTGATAAAGTTTTAATTTAGGATTAACAACAATAACGCTTCTGCCGGAATAATCAATGCGCTTGCCAAGCAAATTCTGGCGGAAGCGGCCTTGCTTGCCCTTTAAAGAATCAGCCAAAGATTTAAGCATGCGCTTTTGTCCGGTAGAAGCAATTACGGTTTTTCCATGCCGCGCGGAATTATCAATCAAGGCGTCAACAGCTTCCTGCAACATGCGCTTTTCATTTCTTTGAATAACTTCAGGCGCGTTTAATTCAACCAATTGCCTTAAACGATTATTGCGGTTGATTACCCTGCGATACAAATCATTTAAATCGCTAGTGGCAAAACGTCCGCCATCCAAAGCTACCATCGGGCGCAAATCAGGAGGAATAACCGGCACAATTTTCAAAATCATCCATTCCGGCTTAATGTCATTAGCTTTCAAACTTTTAAACAGCTTAAGGCGGCGCATCATTTTTTCTTTTTTAGAGTCAATTACATCAATCACCTCTTTTTCCAAACGCCCAATGGTTTTTTTAATATCAATTCTTTCCAATAATTTTCGCACTGCCTCCGCCCCGATTCCGGCTTCAAAGATATGCCCGTATTTTAAGCTTAAATTCTGATAAGTTGTTTCTGAAATAATTAATAGAGGCTTAAGCTCTTTTAATTCTCTTTGCGCTTGATCAAAAGCGCTTTGCAAATTTTCCAATTTTTCATCTTTTATTTTTTCCAAAAAATTGATATCTTCCGCGATACCCTTATCGGCATCTGCTACCGACATGCCGCCTTGCATTAATTTGGATTTTTTTTCTTTTATCTGTCTGCTTTGATTGCTAAAATCCGATTCAATTGATTTTTTCTTTTGCTTAAACTCATTTTTAATCTGTTCAATTGTCGCGTCACGCAATTCTTCATTCACGTCGGTTACGATAAAACTGGCAAAATACACCACTTTTTCCAATGCTTGCATTGACAAATCAAGAATTAAGCCGATTTTGGAAGATAAGCCGCGCAAAAACCAAATATGCGTGCAAGGAGTTTCCAATTCAATATGCCCCATCCGCTCTCTGCGCACAATGCTTCTTGTAACTTCCACTCCGCACTTATCGCATATAATACCCTTGTAACGGATTTTTTTATATTTTCCGCAATAACATTCCCAATCCTTTGAAGGACCGAATATTTTCTCGCAAAAAAGCCCGTCTTTTTCCGATTTTTGCGTGCGGTAATTAATCGTTTCCGGACGAATTACCAAACCATGAGACCAGCTTAAAATTTCTTCCGGAGAAGCCAATTTTAATTTAATGGCATCAAAGTCGCTTGTTTTTATTGGGTTCAGCATATTTTAATTATGGGATGTTTGGGATTTTTGAGAAATTTGAAATTTTTGGGATACGCAATCCCAAAAATCTTAAAAATCTTAAAAATCTTAAAAATCCTATTATTTTATTATAATTATTTATCACTTTTCTCTTTCTCCTCTTCATCCCCGCTAACCTCAACCGCCTTTGGCGCTCTGCCCATTAATTTCACATCCAAACAAAGGCCTTTTAATTCTCTGACAAGAACATTAAAAGATTCCGGAACATTCATTTTTCTGATTGTCTCGCCCTTGATGATCGCTTCATAAGCCTTGCTTCTGCCCGGCACATCATCTGATTTAATCGTTAAAATCTCCTGCAAAGTATGCGCGGCGCCATAAGCTTCCAACGCCCAAACTTCCATCTCTCCGAAACGCTGTCCGCCGAACTGCGCTTTTCCTCCTAAGGGCTGCTGAGTAATTAATGAATAAGGGCCGATTGAGCGCTGATGGATCTTATCGTCAACCATGTGGTTCAGTTTTAACATATATTTATAGCCGACTGTAATTTTATTATCAAACGCCTCTCCGGTTTTACCGTCATAAAGAACCACTTTGCCATCTTCCGGCAAACCGGCTCTTTTTAATTCTTCCTTGATTTGTTCTTCGGTTAATCCGTTCAAAACCGGAGTAGCGGCTTTATAGCCTAATTTTGTCGCGGCAAAACCAAGATGAGTTTCCAACAGCTGCCCTAAGTTCATACGGGAAATAATTCCCAAGGGCGATAAGATAACATCAACCGGCGTTCCATCGTCCATATAAGGCATATCCGCGACCGGAACAATTTTAGAAATTACGCCTTTATTTCCGTGCCGGCCGGACATCTTATCTCCGGCCTGAATCTTTCTTAAATTAGCAACGGTTATTTGGATTGACTGCAAAACACCGGCTGACAACTTATCGCCGGCTTCGCGGGAAAATATTTTTATATCAACCACTTTACCGTGCTCGCCATGTTCTAAATATAAAGAAGAATCACGCACATCTTTGGCTTTTTCACCGAATATCGCTCTTAATAATTTTTCTTCGGCGCTTAACTCGGTTTCTCCTTTCGGAGTAATTTTGCCTGCCAAAATATCACCTGAAGATACTTCAGCCCCGATTCTTACTATTCCTTGCTCATCCAAATCTTTTAATTTTTCTTCACCGATATTCGGTATATCGCTGGTAACCACTTCCGGCCCAAGCTTTGTATCCCTGACATCAATTTTGTAATCTTCAATATGTATTGATGAATAAACATCGTTCCTCACCACTTTCTCGGAAACAATAATCGCGTCTTCATAATTAAATCCTTCCCAAGCCATAAAAGCCACCAAAACATTTTTTCCAAGCGCCAATTCTCCTTTATCAATTGCCGGACCATCGGTTAAAACATTCCCTTTCTTGATTTTATCCCCAAAATCAACTATCGGACGCTGGTTAATGCAAGTAGACGCGTTTGATCTCAAAAACTTGGTTAAATTATATAATTTTGTTTTTCCATCATTACTTTTTACTTCAATAGCCCCGGCATCTACTTTAATTACTTCGCCATCCTCCTCCGCGATAATAATATGCCCTGAATCGCGAGCCGCGCGAGCCTCAATGCCGGTACCGACAACCGGAGAATCAGTTGTAATCAAAGGCACCGCTTGGCGCTGCATGTTTGTTCCCATCAAGGAGCGCTGTCCATCATTATGTTCGGCAAAAGGAATTAAAGAAGTGGCAACCGAAAAAATCTGATTCGCGGCTACTCCGACAAAATCAACCCTGCAAACCTCGGCGGCAGCCGGCTGCCCGTATTTTCTTACTTCGCATTTATCCGTCAAAAAATAACCGTTTTTATCAATCGGCGTAGTCGCGGCCGTAGTTATATATTTTTCTTCTTCAAAGGCATCAAGATAATATAATTCATCTGTTACTACCGGCTTAATCGGAATAAGCGCTTCCTTATCTAAATTTTTTTTGAGTTTTTCAGCTAATTTTTTACTTATTAATTCGCCGGCCTTAACAATAATTTTACCTTTTTCGTTTTTAATATCTTCACGCGCAATTTTGCCAATGGTAATTTCCGGATTATTTTCAATATCATGCAAAACCTTCCTATATGAGGCCTCAAGAAAACCGTATTTATTTAATTTGGCATAACTGGCTAAGTGTCCGACCAATCCGATATTCGGCCCTTCAGGCGTCGCAATCGGACAAATGCGCCCATAGTGGGTGGTGTGCACATCACGCACATCAAAACCCGCCCTTTCACGGGTTAACCCGCCCGGACCCATGGCTGATAATCTCCGCTTATGCTCCAATTCCGCCAATGGATTTGTTTGATCCATAAATTGGGATAATTGCGAAGACATAAAAAATTCTTTCACAATTGAAATAACAGGACGCGCGTTAATAAGCTTATTAGGAGTAATATTGCTGATTTCAGCCGTGCTCATACGATCTTTAATAATTCTTTCCATGCGCGCCAAACCTACTCTGAATTTATTTTGAATCAACTCGCCAATCGCTCTTACGCGGCGATTGCCCAAATGGTCAATATCATCCTCTTTGTCTTGAGTAATATTTAATCTGACCACCTCTTTAATAATAGCGATTAAATCATCTACCCGCAAAATTCTTGTTTCTTTGTTATTTGGAATATCAAAATTAAACTTTCTGTTAAGCTTATAACGGCCAACCCGATCAAAATCATATCGATCAAAACGAAAAAACATCGCGTGAATAAGCTGTTTGGTATTATCAGTTGTCGCTAAATCGCCGGGCCTAATCCTTTTATATACTTCTTTTAAGCCTTCAGCTTCATTTTTTGCCAAATCCTTGGCAATTGTGGCGTCAATATAGCTAACATCATCATCGCTTATTTTAATATCAACATCCTTAAAATATTCTTTAATCTCCTCATTGCTTGCTACGCCAAAAGCGCGCAAAAGCGAAGTAATCGCTACTTTGCGTTTTCTGTCAATTCTCACCCAAATAACTTTATTGGCATCGGTTTCAATTTCCAGCCAAGCTCCGCGATTAGGAATTACCTTCGCGCCATAATACTTTCTTCCTTTAATAAATTCCGAAGAAAATATCACGCCCGCGCTTCTAATCAATTGTGAAACAACCACTCTTTCAATTCCGTTAATAATAAAAGTTCCGTTTTTTGTCATCAAAGGAAAATCTCCCAAAAAAACTTCTTGAGCGCTTTTCTCGCCTGTTCTTTGATTTTCCAAACGGACTTTTACCCGCAAAGGCGCTTCATAAGTAATATTTTTCTCATGGCTCTCAACTTCATTAAATTTAGGCTCATCTAAATAATAATCTTCAAAATATAAATTTAAATCGCGGCCGATAAAATCAGTAACCGGTGAAATTTCGTCAAATAAATCCGCCAAACCTTCTTCCAGAAACCAATTATAAGAATTTTTTTGCACTTCAATCAAATCAGGCATTGGCATAAATTTTTTAAATTCAGTAAAATACCGCCTTTTTGATAATGTTTTTGAAACAGCCTCTTTTATTTTTTGAGCCATATATTTTTAAATATTATAATTAATTATTTTTTAAAAAAATACTAAATTTACTTCTATAAAACTCATTGCTAAATTGTTATATTGTTTTATTGTTGATTTATAACAATTTAACAATATAACAATTACTATAATAACTATATAATTACCAAAATAAAATCAATTTTACACCTCTTGAATTTAAATATTTACGGCAAAAAATTATTCTTGTACGCAAAAAAACCTCAATACCTTGCGGATTGAGTTATTTTGTTTCTATAATTTAATTAAGAATATAAATTCCCACTTAAATTCGCTTATTTTTAAATCACATGGAGATTCTCAATTTTGTGCCAATATCAGCAAAATAAAAAAACAACAAATAAACATATTGTTAAACAAACTTATTATTTGCAGTCTCTTTATTTTACTTATACTATTATATAATTTCTATAAAACAAAGAAAATTTAGTATTCTTATGTTACCAAACTTAAAAATATTTGTCAAGTAAAAATTCTTTCAAATTTATTGCTTAACCTTAGCTAAAAATTATTTCTTTACATTTATTTCAATAATTCTCTGGCAACTTTTCTGTCGTCCCAATCAATCTTTTCCCCATTAGCGATGCAAATTGCCTGCTCATTGCCCTTGCCTGTAATTAAAACAATATCTTTCGCGTCCGCCAATTTAAAAGCCTTTTTTATCGCCTCTTGCCTGTCCATAATCATAAATAAATCTTTATTTTTCTTTTTCCCGGCGCGCTCCGCTCCCAAGGCAACTTGATCAATAATTATCGCGGGATCTTCGTCGTAAGGATCTTCGTTGGTTACAATAACATAATTACTATTAGCACCTGCTAATTTGCCTAAAATCGGCCTTTTCGCCTTGTCTCTTCCGCCGCCGGCGGCGCCTAAAACATGAATAATTTTTTTATGAGGAATATTTCTTATAGTTTTATATAATTTCTCTACAGCATTGGACTCAAAAGCATAATCAACGATTACGGTAAAATCTTGATTTTCATTAATTTTTTCCAAACGACCGGCAACTCCTGTGATTTTTTCCAAACCGCCTTTTATTTTTTTCTTTGGCAAATCCAAAGCCAAACCGACACCGACCGCGTTCATGGCATTAATCGCGTTAAATTCACCCAAAAGCGGTAAGTTAATTTCTACTCCAAAAAATTTAAATGTCGTGCCTTGATTATCAGATTTTATATTGACAAAATCCACATATTCAATATTATCCTGTTTTATGATATTCTTTTTATTATCTATATAAACAATTTTTCTTTCCGCCCAAAAATTTAAAAAATAATCAGCATGTTCGTCAAGTCCGTTGGCAATAATTGTTTTTTTAAGCGGCTTATATTCAATTTTTTTAAAACCGGATAAAATTTTATTGACTTTCATATTATCGTCAATATATTTTTTTCGACATCTTTGCAAATGAGCAAATAATTTTCCCTTGGCTTTTTTGTAATTTTCAAAACTGCCATGCGACTCAATATGCTCTTCGTAAAGACCGGTAAAAACAAGCAAGTCATAATTAATAAAACGATGGCGAAACTGCGTGATTCCCTCTGAAGTAGTTTCAATAATAGCCGCCTGACAGCCGTTGTCGCGCGTCTTTTTTAAAATCCTTTGCGTAAAAAAACGGCCCATCATTGTCATTTTTTTATCATTCATCCATTCGCGTCTGCCGTCATTAAACATAGCGGTTGAAGTAAATCCGGTTTTTATTCCGCTCTGTTCCAACATTTTTGCGATCATATATACGCTGGTAGTTTTACCTGTAGTTCCGGTTACTCCGATTACAATCAATTTTTCGCTGGGAAAACCGTAAACAAGGGCGGCAAGCCAGGCGAAAATAAAGTGATATATAGGCTGTAATAGCTTAAATAATTTGTTTGGTATTAATTTTTTTATTTTGAATAACACGCTCATAAATACTTTTGAATTTCTAATTTTGAATTTTTTGTCATTGCGAGCTTGCGAAACAATCCCGCGCCATAGAACACCGGACGTAAATTAACAATGCATGGTGCAAAGTACCACGGGATTGCTTCGCTAGCGCTCGCAATGACAAAAAATTCAAAATTAAAAATTATCTCACATTTTCCTCCCCGCCCATCTTAATATTTTATATAAATTATATTTAAAAGAATCAAAAACCAAGTCATAAGTTCCCGGATAATCAACTTCTTCTCCGCCAAAACCTTTTTTAAAACGAGTAACGCCAGGCCATTTTTGTTCGTCTATTCCATTAAAATCATAATACTTAAAACCATATTCTTTTGCCAGCTTGATAGTAAACATCTGTAAAGCAAAGGCGGCCATTAAATTCCGATTCTCATTTGCGGAAGAGCCATGAACATATGCGGCCGTATTTCCAAAAAAAGAAACTATGTTCGCGCATAACATTTTATTTTTATAAAAAGCCGCGATTAATTTTATAAACTTCTTATCAGACTTTAACATTTTCCAATAATAATTTTTATTATGCAAACGAAAGCCGTCTCTCTTTTCCGTTTGCGCCATTAACTGCCAAAACTCATCAAAATATTTATCAATATCTTTAACAACTTTAACCTCTACACTCTTTCTCACGGCAAGTTTAATATTATATCTTGTTTTCTGATGCATTTGCTTTAATATTTCTTCTTCTGATTTATCTATATCTAAAATTAATGTTTTGCCTGGCTGGATGTCAATAGTCTTAACAATCTGTGATTTATGATTTATGATTTGTGCTTTACTTCTTGGATCAAAACGTAAAAATATCACTTTTTCATTCTTTGCTTTTTTCTTAATTTCTTTAAACAGAAAAACAAGCCTCTCTTCACTTAAATATTTAATGCCAATTCTCGGCGCGTAAAAATAACTTATCCCAAAAGGTAAATTATTCTTAATAAGTGTAAGAGCAAATTCTATTTTACCATTATTTTCAACACCAAAACGCAAAACTTTATTGCCGACGCTTTTTTGAAACTCTCCCCACTCCCAAGACTGCAAAAACTGGCTATGTTTCTGCTCTCTTACATTCGCATTATATCTGCTCTTATCTTTTATCTCAACTATATTCATTCTTAATTATTAATTGACTTCAGCGCCGCTTTTATTCTCTCTCCGCTGTCCTTAACATTTGAATCAACTTGGCGAAGCGCGTCTCGCGCCTGCATCATTGAATAGCCAAGCGCCATCAAGGCATCAATTTCATCCCCTGAGGCAACCATTCCTCTGTCTGACGCGTGCTGCGTGCTGCGTGCTGCGTGCCCCACTTTCTCTCTCAAATCCAAAACAACCCGCTCAGCGGTTTTTTTTCCAATTCCGGAAACTTTAGTTAAAAGCGAAGAGTCTCCGCGCGCGATTGAATCTTTTATATCTTCCGTGCTTGCAATTCCTAAAACTCCTAAAGCCGATTTGGGACCGATACCGGAGATGGAAAGCAAGAGCTCAAACATTTCCAGTTGATCTAGCAACTTAAAACCAAACAGGCTAAGCGAGTCTTCGCGAACATTCTGATATATATAAAATTCCGCTTCTTGTCCTATATCCAATTCCGCGTAAACTGTCTCATTTACAAAAACCTTATAGCCGACATCGTGAACATCAAGAATTATATATCCTTGTCCTTTATTTTTAATTTTTCCTCTTAAATAAGCGATCATACACCTTATTCTGTCATTCCCGACACACAACAGCCCCGCAGGGAAATTATATTAAATGATCGGGAATCTCTTTAAAAGCGTTAAATTGTTTTATTAAAATAATCGTTGTTAATATAATATTTTTTTACATGTTTTGATTGTTTTTTATGTTCGTTGATTTTTACGAGATCTCCGATCATTTAATATAATTTCCCTGCGGGGCTGTGAGTGTCGGAGATGACAAAAAAAAGAGTGCTTTACCAACGAATTATCTAATTACAACCTCCTCCTCACAACACTAAACTCCGGCACATCCTTGTTTACCTCTATAACCACAACCATACCCTGCCCTCCATGCGCCTCGCTTAATTCCTCTCCCGTGTCCGCGTCCCAAAGCTTATCCACTTTCATTTTAATTATATCATATTCCGGCAAAACTATCTCAACCTCATCGCCTGTCTTGATACAATTATGCACTTTAATAAAAATTTTATTTGTCGTGTGCTGCGTGTCGCGTGCTGCGTGTTTCACGACTTGCCCGCAAAATTCCCAATTACTAACTTCATGAGAATTGCCTAAATTCTGATCAGCCTTTTTTCCCAGTAAAAATCCGGTAGTATGCCCGCGGTGAACAAGTTTTTTGTACAGCTCATTATAAAAATAATCTATTTCTTTTTGGGTTATAGATTTTAAATTATGAGTTACACGCGAATATATTCCCGCGACAACCGCCTGATAATAAGCGCTTTTCGCCCTCCCCTCAATCTTAAAACTGCTTACCCCGGCATGCGCTAATTCACGCAAATGTTTGATCAAGCACAAATCTTTAGAATTCAAAATGTAAGAACCATGCTCTTCTTCAACTACCTCAAAAACATCCTCCTCATGATTCTCCGCGCAAATATTAACGCTACAATCAATTTCTTTTTTATTGCGTGTTGAATGTTGAATATTGGATGTTACTCCGTACTTCCACCGACACGGCTGAACACAATCCCCCAGATTAGCGCTTTTGTCCAAATAATATTTAGACAAAAAACATCTGCCTGAATAAGCCATGCACATTGCGCCATGAACAAAATATTCCAACTCCAAGTCCGGTACTTTTTTATGGATTTCTTTAATCTCATCAAGCGTTACCTCGCGTCCTAAAATTATCCTTCGCGCGCCTTGCTCAAACCAAAACTCAGCTGATTGCCAATTAGTGCAATTTGCCTGTGTTGAAAGATGAATAACGCATTCCGGCCAAATATCTTTTACTATCTTAAAAATCCCCGGATCGGATATTGTCAAGGCGTCTATTTTAATTTTTTTAAGCTCTTTAATATATTTTGGCAGCTTATTAAGATGATGATTATGCGCGAAAATATTTACTGTGACATATATTTTTTTATCTCTAGTATGGCAATATTCAGCCGCTTCTTTAATTTTTTCCAAATCAAAGTCATTTATACGAACACGCAAAGAAAAATCCGGAATCCCTGCATAAACAGCATCCGCGCCAAAAGCCAAAGCGGTTTTCATTTTTTCCAAATTCCCAGCCGGCGCAAGTAATTCTAATATTTTATTTTTTTCTTTCTTTATCATAATATAAATATAACCAATAAAAACCAAAAAATCAACCAAAAAATCAGCCCCAAACAGGCTGATTTTTATAAATTATAAAAAATACACCAACCGCGTAGCGCTTTAGGCGCTTGATTTCTCAAAAATACTAATTTTTCCCCATTATCTTCTTAATTTTGCTAACGATTTCTTCGGTAGTAAAATGAGCCTTCACCAAATAATCATCGGCTCCCGCATCCATAGCCTTTTTAATATCATCGTCTTGCCCTAAATTGGAAAGCATAATTACCGGAACTTTTGAAATCGCCTCATTCGGATTTGACTTGATTTCATTTAATATTTGAAAGCCGTCAATTGCCGGTAAAATTATATCTAATAAAATTATATCCGGCTTTACTTGCTTTACGCCTTCAAGCGCCTGTTCGCCATCAATTGCTTCATAAACAGTATAGCCCTCTTTGGTTAATTTCTTGCTGCAAATTTCACGCAAAAAAGCGTCATCTTCAACTAACAGCACTTTCACTCCCAGCTTTCTCGCGCTTGAATCTTCTCTGGGTATCAAAACCTCCATGTCCGGATCATCTGCTGCCGGCTTTCCGCCGTTCTCAACGCAAGCCCTTACTTTTTTTAATACATCTAGCGGGCTGAATTCGGTTTTAATCAGATGATCAACCGCTCCTAATTTTCTAGTCTTTTCAATTTCCACCGGCTGGCCGGAATTTGATATTATAATCACGGGAATTTTAATATCATTCTCTTTCATTTTCTCCAAAACTTCATAACCGTCCATCTTTGGCATAACAATATCCAATAAAATAATATTCGGCTTCCATTCAAGCGCCTTTTTATAGCCTGCCTCGCCATCATAAGAAAATTCAACATCAAAACCTTCTTTTTTTAATTTAACGCTTAACAAATCAACCAATGAATGTTCATCTTCAATAATAAGGATTTTTATTTTTTTAGCGGAATCATTTTCCATATTTTTAAATTTAATATAAATAAATTATTTTACTTTTTCTTGTTTAGGATCTGCCGCCGAACACCGCTTTGAGCAGAAATTTTCAAAAAATTTGGAGATTTACGCCGAAGCGGTATTCAGCGGCAGGCCTTTAAGCGGAATCGTAAAAACAAATTCCGTACCCATGCCTTCTTTACTGTCAAAAGTAATTTCACCGCCATGCTTTCTAATTACATTTTTTACGATAAACAAGCCCAAACCGGAACCTTCGGTCTGCATGCGCATAACATTATCCGCTCGAAAAAATTTAGAAAATAATTTTTTCTGATCTTTCTCAGGAATACCGACTCCGTTATCCTTTATCTTAACCTTTAAAAATTCATTTCCAAATTCCAAGCTAACTTCAATTTTACCGAATTCCGGCGTATACTTAACCGCGTTCTCAAGCAAATTCTGCAAAACTAAATTCATTTTATCTTTATCAAAATATATTTTAGGCAATTTTTCAGGCTTATTTAAAACATATTTTATATGCCTTTCACTAATCTGATTTTCCAAGCTTTCCACAACCACATTCAAAACCTGTTCAAAATCCTCTTTCCTAAATTCATAGCCAAAACGTCCTTCCTCAATCCTGGACACATTAAGCATATCATTCACCAAATTGATTATTCGTTCATTGCTTTGATAGCCTTTAAATAATATTTTTTCCTGTTCCTTGTTTAATTTCCCGACATCACCGTCCAAAACCATTTTAATAACCCATTTTACGGCCGACAAAGGAGTCCTTAATTGATGGGCGGCAATAGAAATAAAATCTGATTTCATTTTATCAATCATTTTTTCCCGAGTCAAGTTATAAAAAATTTTCATAACTCCCAAATATTCATTTTTATTATCAGCTACTTCCGCGGTAATTACTTTAAAAGTCAGCTCTTGATTGGCAAAACCAACTATCACTTCTTCTTCATTAGGCGAAACTTTCTTATTTTTGCCTTTTTTCACGCTAAATTTTTGTTTAATAAGGCCTTTAAAATTTTCCATTGAATAATTATTTTCATTGGAAACTTTTTTGCCTAAATCGCCGTCAATAAAGCCGAAAAACTGCTTGGCAGCGGGATTGATTAAATTCAATTTGCTTTCTTTGTCAATAACAATAATCGGATCAACAAAATTCGCTATTATCGCGGAGGTCTTATCTCTTTCTTTATCCGCCTGCTTTCTGGCTGCCTGCAAATCGCTAAAAGCCCTAAATAAAGATTTTTCCGAGTTTTCCAATTGCTTAATTTTCTTATTAAGCTGACTATTGATTTTCGTCAATAAAAGATCATGCTTTGCCAAAATCTTCGCGCTTTGGTCAATTTTTTCCGTCTGTTTCTCACCCTGTTTTTTCTCATAGATTAATTTTTCCGTCTGCTTTATCAATCTTTGTTCGCGGCTCAATAATAATTTCGAACTATATCCGGAAACAACCGCGATTACTAAGTAAAAATTAGAGGTAACTAAAATTTTTATCATATCAAAACCGCCCGCTCGCAATTCCAGCATTTCAGAAACAGACAAATTTTTATTTTTAAAAATAAAATAAAAAATTTCATTAAAATAATCAATTACAAATGATCCGTTTACCAAGGCAGCGGAAATTACCGCTGTTAACAAAGCTCCCCTTACGCCAAAAATTATTGAGGATGATATAATCGGCAAAAAATAAAAAACACTGGCAAGAGGCTTATCTCCCATTAAATGCAAAATAACAGTAAAAATTATCAATTCAACAACAATCTGCCAAACGCTTAATAATTTTAATTTTTGTTTTGAACCGCTTTTCTTTATCTCTGATAAATAATGATAAAAATAAGCATTTATTATTAAAAAAAATAAAACCAGAATGCCAAGCGCAAAAAACGAAGACTTGATTGAAAATAAACTTATCAAAGAATTACCTAATATCCCAATCAAAAAAACCGCAACCATATAAAACCAGCGCGTGGTTATTATCCACTCGTTTATTTCCAATTTGCGATTATAGTTGTAGTCCATGCTTATATTATACAATAATTCAGAAAAAAAATTAAATTAGAACTGCCGCCCAAATTTTATCCCTAAAAAATATCCGCCATATCGCCGCTGTCTTTGCGCTTTTTGTCCGCTTTTTTTTCCTTATAACGCTTAATAGACCTAACAAGATGGTCTTTAACTTTATCAATCGCTTTATAAAGATCTTTTTCGGTTTTTTCCACCCTGATTAATCCGCCGGGAACGCTTAAATTTACTTCCGCGCGGAATATTTCTCCCTTTTGCTGGCTGTTCACGTCCATTGCCACTTCCACGTCGCAATTCGTAACCGCAATCGTTCCCAAATACTTTTCCAGCATATCCATTTTTTCCTGAATATAATTTCTAATAGGACCGCTCAATTCAATTTTAGTCGCTTTAATGTTTATTCGCATAAATTTTTAATTAAGAATTGTTATATTGTTATATTGCTATATTGTTAAATGTTGCAAACAATTTAACAATATAGCAATTTAACAATTTATTTTATTGAAAAAGCCGTATAACATCTTTATAGGTAACCAGTAAAATCAAAATCATTAATATTATAAATCCAATATAATGGATAGTTCCTTCCAGCTCTTTTTTTACCGGGCGGCCCATAATTTTTTCCAAAATAATAAACAATATTCTTCCGCCATCCAAGGCCGGAAAAGGCAAGGCGTTAATTATCGCCAAATTAATTGAAAGCAAAGCGGAAAAATTAATCAAATACGGCAAGCCCATGCGGGCGGCGTCGCCGGTAATTTGCGCGATTCGCACCGGACCGCCAAGCTCTACGCTTAAGCCCTGTCCGATAACCAAGCCTTTAATAAGCTCATAAAAAGCAAAAATTATATACCAAGTTAAAAATAAAGTTATTTTAATTCCGTTCCAAATTGCCTGAAAAAAAGGATATCTGACAATACCTGTATCAACTATAGCTATGCCTATGCCGCCTTGTTTTGTATCCTCTCTTATTCGCGGAGTTAATTTAAATTCAAGTTCCTTTTGGCCGCGCTTAATATCGTAAACAATTTCATTATCAACATTGGCGTCAACATAATTCTGCAATTCCGCGCTATTTGAAAAATTGCCGCCATCAAGGCTTAAAATTATATCATTTGCTTTAATTCCGGCCTCAAAAGCGATTGAATCAGGCAATACCTCAATTATCTGTATTTTGCGATCAGTAACTTTCGCGGCATTATCAGTTTCGCCAATCGTCTGCGGCAAACCGATCATTAAGCCGAAAGAAATTAAAACCGCTGCCAATAAAACATTCATTGAAACTCCGGCTAAAAGTATTAAAGTTCTTTGCCAGGCCGGCTTATTATGAAAATGATTAGGGTCATCTGTTGCCTCATCATCCTCGCCCAACGAAACAAAACCGCCTAGAGGCAGCCAATTAACGGAATAAATCGTATCGCCGGCATCTTTTACTTCTTTGCTGCCGCGCGTTTTTTTCCATTTTCCATCTTTGTCTTTATAAATTCCAAACGCGCGCGGCGGCATGCCAAAGCCAAATTCCTTCGGCCTTAAGCCAAAACGCCTTGCAACCCAAAAATGCCCCATCTCATGCACGAACACAAGTAAAGACAACACTATTAAAAAAACGATAATTGTTAAAAACATGGTTATTCGCTTCGCGAACCCGCGCCACGAATACCGTAGAACGGCACACGTGCGGGACATGCAAATATTAATATTAAAATTTGAAATAATTAAATCAAAAATTCCTAAATTGTCATTATGTCTTGTTCTTTTTTATCTTTAACCGCTTTTAAATTTTCATTTTGCTTGGCGGTTTCTTCGCCCAATTCTTTGACAAAAAGAAATTTTTCATCTTCCGTAATTTCTTTATCCTTCTCCGCCTGTTCAATCGTATTCTTAATGTCTTCACGAATTTGGCGGATGGCAATACGAGCCGCTTCGTGTTTTTCATTTAATTTTTTTACCATTTCCTTGCGGCTTTCTTCCGTCATTTTCGGCACTGTCAGCCTAAGCTGGCTGCCCTCATTAACGATTGCGATTCCTAAATTCGCGTCTACGATCGCTTTTTCAATATCTTTAATTACGTTCTTATCCCAAGGAGCAACCGTAATGCTTTGCCCGTCCGGTACGTTAATTGAAGACAAACCGCTTAAAGGCGTTTTTACTCCGTAAGCGCTTACATACACACCGTCAAGAATGCCGGGATTAGCGCGCCCGGTTCTTAAGCCGCTAATTTCTTTTTTAAAAAAATCCATCACTTTAATAAATTCTTCTTGTTTTGGCTGGATATATTTATTCATAAGTTATTCGCTTCGCGAACCCGCAACCACTAATGCGGGACATGCGAATTATAATATTAAAAAGTTGTAAAGTTTTTATTATTTTGTTTGACGCCAAACCCCCAAATAAATTATTCTCGGATCTACCGGGTCAACTATTAATTTTTTTCCGGTTCTGGTAGTGATAATTTTACTTGGAGTCCAATTTTCACCGCCGTCAATTGAGCGATAAAAAGTATTTCCGGAAATATAATAAATTTCTTTTTCATTGAGCGGATTTACCGCCACTGATTCAATCGCGGCGTTTTTTTCCGGTGGAATTAATTCAATTTGCTTCCAAGCGGCGCCGCTGTCATCTGATCGCAAAATTCCTTTTTGCGTGGCAATAAACATCAATTTCGGATTTTCTTTAAATAATAAAATCTCCCTGACAATTGACTCCAGCTTAAATTCTTTTAAAGCCGCGTCAAATCGCTCCCATGAAACTCCGCCATCAATAGATTTGTAAATAGAACTTCTATCTATAATAGCATACATTACGCGGCTATCAAGCGGATCCATTGCCAACTTGGTAATTCTTTTCTTAAAACGATAAATTGTCTGCCAGCTCTCGCCTCTGTCAGAACTTTTAATCAAATCTCCGCGCGCCACTGTTATAAAAATATTATTGCCGTCAAAATGATCAACCAAAACAGCGTCTACCAAAGCCGACGCTTGATTATCAACATAAATCCGCTCCCAAGCGCGCGAGCAATCAGTTGTTCTAAATACTCTGTTTGTGCCAGCCGCGAAAATATTGCACTTATCCGTGCTGTCAATATCAATCGCCCTAACAGTAATATTGCCCAAGCCGGATGCCTTATGCCAATTATTTCCGGCGTCATAAGTATAAAAAAGCCCATTGCCAACCGCGCCGTAATAAAGGGCGTTGTGGTCGCTTGGATCAATTTTCAAAACCGAATAATTGGCGTTTGCCAAAGTTAAAGGCTTGCCGATATTAGTGGGAATTAAATTTTTCTGCTTCCAAACTTGCCCTTTGCTAACGGTTTTAAAAACCCCGCCGTCTATTTGAGAAATATCTTTTTTCTTTCCGGAAATATTAACACAACCGGAAGAAAGCAACGCGACAGTAATTAACAAAGAAATAAATAAAATATTTTTTTTAAACATATATTTTGATTGCGCCCCCCCCTTTGTCATCTCGACCGGAGCGGCAGCGGAGCGGAGAGATCTTTAATATATTTAAATTTTTTCCCCGGTTTTTAATTAATCTAATATTTTTAATATATTTTTTATTTTAATCTTTTTCTGTAATTCACGTATTATAGATTTCTCCACTCCGGTCGAAATGACAAAAATAATGTATATCAAAAAGCCAAAGCGACTTCTTCCAGGGCTAATTTTGGATTTACATTAGCGGCAATATTTTTTTCCGCCAGCTTTATGGCTTTTACCACGCGCAAAATATCAAAAACAGACACGCGCGCTTTAAGCGGCTTAAGCTTGTCAGCTCTGATATAATTTTGAACCAAGCTGTTAAAACTATATTCCAAAAGCAGATAATCCCTTAAAACCCCCTGCCAAGCCTGCAAAATTCTTTTTGCCAGTTTTGCCGATTCCTGATTACTAAGCTTAGGCGCGAACAGAGTATTAATCCCTAAAAAACGCTCATTAATATTTTGCTCTTTAAAATTAATAAACACATCAATTTGCTGTTTATAAAAATCATAAGTTTCGCTATTTTCCAAAAATTTAACCGCCAAGGCCGGCCTTCCCAAGCAAACGCGAGACAGTTCTTTCGCCCGCTCTCTTCCGATTTTGCGCGTTTTAACCAGATAATCATAAAGAGTTTCTATGCTAAGCGGATTAAACCGTAAAATCTGGCCGCGCGAAACAATGGTAGCCGGCAAATTATCCAAATTCTCTACAATTAAAATAATCACTACTTTGCTTTTAGGCTCCTCCAAAGTTTTTAACAGCGCGTTAGCGGCGGACGAACTTAAACTGTCCGCGTGCTTAACGATTCCAATCTTATAACCGCCCATAAAAGAACTTAGGCTCAAAGAATATATAAATTCCCTGACTTGCTCAATTGAAATATTTTTTTTATCTTTATCTTTTTTAATAATATGAAAATCGCCATGCGCTTCGCTGATTTCCGTCTGCCCCGAATTATCTTGATTAAAATCCTTAAACCGGCGGCAAGATGAACATTGTCCGCATGGAAGCTTTTTTTTATTACCGCCATCGCCTTTGCATAATAAAGTTTTAGCAAAACTTTTAGCTAAAGTTGTTTTGCCTAAATTATCAGGCCCGCTAAAAATATAGGTGCCGGAAATACGCCTGTTACTAACGCATTTTTCCAAATATCCGGTTATATGCCGGTTTCCGACAAGAGGCCAATTAAACGTAAAATCAGTATTATCCATGATTTTATTATATCATTGCTGTTTTGGTTTTGCAAATAAAAATATTCGTAAATACCTTGAATTTTCCTTAAAAATCTGCTAAATTTAAATTAATGAACAACAAACTAAAAAAAATCATTCTTCTGCTCGGTGATATCGCGATTCTCTATATCGCGCTATATTTGGCTTTGCATATTCGCGCGCTAGGTTCAATTACCGCTGTTGACTGGGAAAATCATTTATTGCCGTTTACAACTGTTTTTATTTTTTGGCTGCTTATTTTCTATATTTCCGATCTATATAATCTGCATCTGGCGGTTAACAATGCCAAATTTTTTCAAATTACCATACGGTCAATAAGCATTGCAGGGCTTTTAAGCGCCGTGTATTTTTATATCAATCCGGCGATAACAATCGCTCCGAAAACAAATTTGATAATTCATTTTTTTGTTTTTCTTGCCTTGTTCTTTCTTTGGCGCAGAATCTTTAATTGGCTTCTTGTTTCACGCCTGGCCAAAGAAAAAATCGCGTTTATCGGCTGCAACAACCAAGTAAAAGAGCTTATACATTACCTTAACAAAAAACCGCATCTCGGGCTTAAGGTCGCTTTAATCGTCGGCGATAATTTAATTGATAAAATTCACGGCATTATAACTACCAACGATACAAAAGAGCTGAACAAAATTATTGCTCAGCAAAAAATATCAACTATCATACTGGTAAGCGACCCGCATCAGTCAGGCGAACTGAGAAACTCTTTATTCGCTTGCCTGCCGCTTAATATAAACATTATCAGCTTGCCGAATTTTTACGAAACCATTACCGGAAAGATTCCGATTGAAGCCATTAACCAAATGTGGTTTTTGGAAAATCTCAGCATTGGCAGAAAAAAATGGTTTAATGTTTTAAAAAGGTTTTATGATATTACATTGGCTTTAATTCTTCTGGCTATCAGCCTGCCTTTTTGGATCATTATCGCGCTAATAATTAAAATTGAAAGCAAGGGAAATGTTTTTTTTCTTAGCAGGCGGCTTGGAAGAAATAATAAAACTTTTAATTTAATTAAATTCCGCTCCATGCGCGAAGAAAACAATGACGGCCGCATTACCGAAAAAAACGATCCGCGCGTTACAAAATTCGGCAATTTTACGCGCCGCGCCAGAATTGATGAATTGCCGCAATTAATAAATATCCTAAAAGGCGAAATGAGTTTTATCGGGCCACGCCCTGAGCGCCCGGAATTAATCAAAGGCTTAAAAGAAAAAATTCCCTTTTATCAGGAAAGATTATTGGTTAAACCCGGACTTTCCGGCTGGGCGCAAGTCAATGAATATCATTCCCCTACATTGGAAGATACTTTAAAAAAAATACAATACGACCTCTATTACATAAAAAACCGCTCCCTTTATCTTGACTTCGCGATTTTCTTAAAGACTATCGCTACGGTTTTTCGGCAGATGGGGAGGTAGGTCAATTCTCAATCTTCAATTACACCCGTCAAGCGAGTACAAGCGAATTACGAATTAAAAAATCCGGTTCTTTTGGAAAACCGAATTTTTATATTTTTATTATTTTCTAATCAACTCACTCCCAAATTCTTTGCTTTCTTCAAATTCTCCATCTCCGTCTTTGTCAATCTTTATTGTTATTCCATGTTTGATATTTAAATTTTTCCAATCAATTTTATACTGATGAACAGCATTATAGTTAATCGGAACCGCCATTAAATTAATCTGTTTTTGATCTTCATGTTCTGTTTTTAAAGCAATCTTTAAATCATAAATGCTTTCCCTGTCTTCAGCCATTGCATATATATCCAATAATCCTGTAACCTGAAAAATTAAATTTTCATAGTCATATCCATCTTTAAAAAAAAGCCTGAAGAAATCTTTTTGTTCTCCTTCCTCTCTTGTATAATTAAGATACATTGAATAATCAATCTCTTCTATTACCTCATGATCTAAAATTCCGGTTTTTTCACCCTTCTCATTAATAATTACCAACTCACCAGCGTTATAGGCTTGGGCGACAATACTACCAATAAACAATTCTGGTCTGGAACTTGGACTTTCTTCTTTATCCAATTCTTGATCTGTTTGCTCTGATTTAAAATTTGATATTTCTTTTTTTTCTAATTCTAAATCAACCTGTTTATGGATATTTTTTTCTTTTTGATTGAAAAAATTATCGGTTTTTTTTAAATTGCTTTCCAGTATTTCTATCTGGCTAAAAGAATTAATCAAAAAAGCGCAAACTCCTAATAAAATTAAAAATCCTACTAAAAAACCGAATAGTTTAAAATTATTTTTTGTCATAAAATTTTTAATTCTTAATTAACCATCCGCCATGCCTGGCGACAAAGCCGCACAACCTGTATTTTTTTATTATACAACAATTTTTCCGCTTTTTCCAATTTCTTCTCCGCCATTTTTAATATTCTCTTATCTTTCTTTGAATCTACATTTCGCGCGAAATCATCTACGGCAATTCGCGCCAAAATTATATCCGAGCGCAATAAACCATCTAAAACATCTTCAAAGGCCGCTTTTACTTTTTCTGGCAAGATAAATTTATTTTTCAAAAATTTAGGGGCGTGTTTTTTATTTCTAAAAACAGAGTCCAGCCTTAAAAATAATTTTAATCTTTGCGCTGTTGCTAAATCTGTTTTAAAAACCTTGTCTCCTTTTTTCTGATTCAAATAATAATCATTTTCCCACCATTTTTGCTTCATGCTCCTATTAATTAAGCCGATTATGGAATTTATTTTTTTGTCCGCAGCCGCCTTGCCGATTTTTACAATTTTCAAATCAGAAATCATTTTTTTTCGTAAATAATAAGGCGTTTCGGAATTAATTTCTTGACCCATTTCAACTCTAATCTCAAAAACCCCATCCCCGTCTTTGTCAATCTCCATAATTACTCCGCGCGTATCTGACAAATTCTCCCAATCAATATGGAATTGATATGTTGTTGAAGCGTTAATCGGCATATCAATTACATTTACTTCTTTTAAGATTTCATTGTCAATTTTCAAAACAATTTTTAAACTATAGCTATCTTCGCCTAAGCCGTAAATATCATCTATGCCCTGCACGCGATATATAAATTTTTCACCATTAAAACCATTTTTAAAATAAACCAAAACACGCTCGCGCTCTTCATCGCTTAAAGAATAATCAATTTCCTCAATTGATTCGTGATTAACAATTCCGGTTCTATCTCCAGATTCATTTATTACAACCAACTCCGCCGGACTAAACATTTTTGATACTACTGAATCGCTCATCGGTATCATTATTTCATTTGGCTTAAAAGTTCCACTATTGCCAATAGCACGGCTAAACAAAATATTGCCTGCATCTCCTGAAGAGATTAAATTGTCCCAATTAACCATTAACTGATGCTTATTCTCCGCGAAAATACTCATTTTTTTCAAATTCACCAAAGCAAGATTTTTTTCTACATGATAAACCAACATTCCTTGCGCCCATGAATCAGTATAATAGCCAAAATCATTTTCGTCATCACTTGTTTTTTGTCCTTCAAATCTAGTTTCAAGCTCATATTGTCTGCTGCCATTATTATCCGTTTTTACTATTTGCATCTTTGAATAATTTTTCTTAAAATCATATAAAAACGCCTTTTTTGAACTGGAAGCCGTAAAAAACGGTACTGACAAGCCTGTTATATCATCCATATTTATAAAATCGGCAGGATTATCAGGGTCATATACCCGAAACTCAAGCCCCTCTTCAGTGTCTAACTGATATACAAACTTATTATATTCACCTGTTTCCGAAACCTCCCGCGGATTAACAGCGCCGTCTTTAACTTCTACCAAGCGATAACCGTGGCTTTTCGCGCCGTCATGAGTCGCGCTTTGAGTTTGAATAAATAAAGGACGGTTTTCCGCGTTGGCAATGTCATAATATTGATAATCATATTGATCATAAACTTCCGCCCTATGAGTATGACCGGTTAAAGCTAATTGCAAATTAGAACTTGTCGCCCAATTAAAAAATTTATTATAATTATTTACAAAAGACGCGTCTTCCAAAACTTCTCGCGGACAATTATCGTCATTATCGCAAATATCCTCACCTCCGCTAAGCACGGGGTGATGCATAAACAAAACCTTTGGAGTTTCCAAATTCAAATTCTCCAAAGCCGACATCTGCTCATCTGTAAGCCCATCCCCTTCTATGCCTTTGTCACCAAATATATCATAGCTTAAATCTTTAATTTCAAAATCCGGCATATAATCCGCTCCTGAATCAAGACCGATAAATTGTATGCCCTTATGCGTAAACTGATAATCAAGCGGATTGCCCGGATTCAAATAATTACTTTCATCAAGCCCTTGCCCCGGAACATTAATTTGCTTTTTATATTCTGCCAATTCATCATCGCAATTAAAACCATTTGATAATCCGCAAAGAGCGCTGCCGGTATACCACAGATAACGATCATGGTTTCCAGGCACCGCGTAAACGGGAATACTTGTTTGCGCGGTAAAGCTATCTATCATTGACTGATAATCTTCAAGCCATCTTGGCTCGGCATACTCAACCAAATCCCCGCCCATCAAAATAAAATCAGGCTTTTCCTCCAATCGGCCAATCTCATACAAGCCATCGGTAAAACGCGGATAAGACAGTTCTTCATACCACTTATGCAACCAAATCCAGCTGCTGCCGATGTGGGGGTCTGTCATGTGGATGAAGGAAAAATTTTGATTTTGAGGCGGCGAATTAAAATAATTTCTTAATTCGTTTATTTCATCTTCAGATAAGACTCTGTTGTAAATTCTGACTTCGTCTATTATACCGTCGAAATAAAAAGGCTGATATCCATAATCATAACCGCCAATTTGAAAAGTTACATTTGAATTATATAAACTATTTGGTGCGCCACTTGCCTCACCGATATTTATTCCATTAACAAAAAAATTTACCGCACCTTCAGAAGCATTATAAGCCCAAACAAAATGATACCATGTACTTGTTGCTATTGGATATAAAGGTGAAAATAAATCAGCAGTATTACCAGCTCCGTCCGCAGATAATATTGCTTGTAAACTATAGTTACCATTATTATTATATAAAGAGTAAAAATAAGATCTTTGATTACCTTCGTTATACTTAGCTACGATAGCATACTTATCGCCATTTTTAGGAAACGACTCAAAATTAACCCAAACTGATACACTCATATCACCCTCAACATCAAGATTATTTTGAACATCATCTAATATATACAAATAACTAGAGCTTGCATTTTCAAAATCAAAAGCAGTGTCATCTATACCTAACGCCCCTTTAGTGCTTACCGCCTTATTATTTGTTAAATGATTTTCATTTCCTGAATAATCCACAGTTTCACCATTATTAAACCTCCAATGCCCAACTAAACCATCCTCTAGATTTGATGCTGAAACATAATCAACATTCAATCCCAAAAAAAATAAAAAAATACCTAAAACAGGTATTAACAAAAACTTAGATGCTTTTAGCATAAATTTTTAAAAATAATAATTGTTTCGCAAAGAAAACAATCATTACCCCTCCTTAATTATTATAATTTTATCTTAACATATTTTTAATCATTAATAAAGCATACGTTATCCACACATACAATTGCAAAAAAAATAATACAATACTATAATTATTATAAGCACAAATTAAAAATCATGAATAAAATTTTTAAAAATCTTAATTTTTACATAATAGCTTGTTTTATTTTAATTTCAATAATAAACGCCGCTATTTTTATTCCAATTTTATCGCGTCCCACGGTAGAAAGCGACTCTATTTATTATGATACAATAGCTTTAAATTTATCGGAAAAATACGAGTATACTAAATTTAAAAAACAAGATTTTTTGATTTCCCCCGGATACCCTTTCTTTTTATCCTTAATATATAAAATATTCGGACAAAATCATATACTTGTATATTATATTCAATTCCTATTGCTAGCCGGAATATCTTCAATCGCTTATTTAATCTGCAAAAAATATTATAAATTCAAAAATTGGCAAGCAATAATTCCGGGATTAATAATAATTTTCTGGCCTTATTATATACTGCATTCGTCATTTTTATACACGGAAATCTTTTATTCGTTTTTATTGGCTATTTTTGCTTATTTCTTGTTTAATTATATAGATAAGCCGAATTATAAAAAAAGCGTACTTTTGGGCGTAATAATTTCCATTATCACTCTTACAAGACCCGTTTTTATTCTATTGCCTTTTTGGCTTTTAGGATTTAGTTTTTTATTTTATTTATTAAAAAGAAAAAAGCAAAATATAATCAATAAAAAAAATCTTAAATTTTATATCATTTCTATTTTTATATTCATTACCGTTTTGCTTTCTTGGGGCGGATTTAGCTATAAAAAAACCGGATACTTTAACCCGTTTGTAACCAGCAGCGTAAATCTTGTTTTTAATTTAGTAATTCGCCATACAGACAATGTCGTTCCGCAAATTTCCTATAGCGAAGATAACTCGCCAAAACTAAAACAAACAATTAAAACAAAATTTAAAAATACATATCGCTTTTGGAAATCAGGCGCCGCCGGAACGCAAGCCGCTGAATTGATTGAAAAACATCCGATCGCGAAATATCTTATATTCTTTTACAGAATAATATTTTACGCAATACTGGGCTTGGCCTTTTCGTCTTTGTATTATTTAAACAAAAATAAATATATTTTGATTATCTGGCTGATTATTTTTTATTTCTGGGCAGTTCATTCAGTGTTATTTCCCCTGCCGCGTTATACCTTGCCCATAATTCAGCTTATAATAATTTTAGCTGTTTTTTCTTTTTTTGAATATAAAAAACAGAACGCGCCATGGCGCGTTCCTACGGCTGAATGACAAAAATCGCCAAAATGATATACTGATTAGCATACCGCTGCTAATCAA
>JAGLYP010000012.1 GCA_023132155.1 Candidatus Parcubacteria bacterium | reverse complement strand
TTGATTAGCAGCGGTATGCTAATCAATACAATTTTATGAATAAAAACCTAATATTAAATAAATACAAATTATCTTCAATCAAAAATGCTAAATAAACTAAAACAAAAAACCTACAATTTTCTCCGCCTTTCCGAGAAATGGACCAAAACCGATATGGTCTATTTAGCAAAGGGCGGATCTTGGCTGACCGGCAGTAAAATAGCGGGGAGCGCGACCGCTTTTATTCTGGCTATCGCGTACGCGAATCTCCTTCCGCAAGAAACATACGGACAATATAAATACATACTATCCATATCAAGCCTTCTTGGAATAACAGCGCTTGCCGGAATGGATACGTCTTTAGTTAGAAGCATAATTAACGGCTACGAAGGCTCATTAAAAAAGGCAATAAAAATAAAAATGAAGTGGAGCCTTTTGGGACTCGCGGCCGGATTAATTATTTCAGCTTATTATTTTATCAATGAAAACAATACCTTGGGTATCAGCTTTCTTTTTGCCGCGCTATTCTCTCCGTTAATAAATTCCATGGTTTACAGCCCGTTTTTGGAAGGAAAAAAATTATTTAAAACTTTAAGCCAATACAGCATAATCAGCCAAATAACGGTTGCGATTTTCATTCTCGCCGCGTTATTAATATATCCGAATATTATTCTTATCATTTTCGCTTATTTTTTCGCCAATCTCCTGATAAAGTTTATTTTATTAATCAGAACATACAAAAAATATCACCCTAACGACAAAGAAGATTCAAAAACAATTTCTTTTGGAAAACATTTAAGTCTTATGAGCGTTTTAGGCTTAATTGCCAATCAGTTTGATAAAATATTAATGTGGCATTTTTTAGGTCCGGCTCAACTGGCAATATACTCGTTTGCCACGATACCGATTACGCAAATGCAATCTTTTCTTAAATCTGTTTCCACATTGGCTTTTCCTAAAATTTCCAGCCAAGATATAAGTATAACCAAAAAAACTCTGCCGATTAAAATATTAAAATTCATGCTTATTTTAATCGCAATTATTATTATATATATCCTGCTTTCCACATATTTTTATAAAATATTTTTCAGCGGATACATGGACTCTGTAAAATATTCATGGCTCTTTTCATTGACTTTGCTATTATTCCCCTTAAGGTGGTTAAGCTACCCTTTAATTGCTCAAGCTAAACAAAAAAGTTTATATATTACAAACATTTCCGGTCCTGCTCTTAAAATTATCCTTTTAGCTTGCCTTTTGCCAATCTACGGAATATGGGGCGCCATTACCGCCTTATTAATATCTTCTATTATTAATAGTTTGTTGTTATATTATCTTTTTAAAAAAATATAAAAAGCTTAAAAGAAAATGTTAAATATCTTTTAAGCTTTTTTATGCAAGCGCTAATATTCTTTTTATTCTTTATCTTCTATTACATCATAATAACATTCAACTTGCTTATCTATTAATAACTTTGCGTCATAATTTTCCAGAACATGTTTTCGCCCGAACTTGCCAAACTCCGGCCAAAGTTTTGGATGATTCATATAATACAAAATTTTTTCCGCAAGTGCTTTATAATCACCTTCCAAAACCAAAAAACCGTTTTTGCCGTCTTTAACCTGATCGGGCAAACCGCTGTGCTTGGTTGTTATCACCGGCAATCCTGTTGCCAAGGCTTGTGATATTACCGTATTCATAAATTATTCCATATCTCCGTCCTTGGCTGTTTTTGACGGCTGAACGAATAAATGCATTTTTAAAAAATATTTTATTATTTTCTCTATTTTCATATAACCCTTATACTCAACAATATCCGTTATTTTTAAATCCTCAACCAATTTATGGAGATCTTTTTCCAAAGGACCCCCTCCGACAATAAAAACCCGAAATGCTTTTTGGGTTTTTTCTTTTACAATGGCGATAGCGCGCAGTAAATCATCAAATCCCTTTTTCTCCACAAAACGCCCGACTGAGAATATATTTATTGTTTCATCTTTTTTTAAATTTCTCTCTTGATACGGATATTCAGACACATTTATGCTTACCGGCAATACTTTAATCTTTTTTTCTGAAAAACCATGTGCCGCCACCCTGTCTTTCATATTGCTTGACATAACAAAATACAAAGAACAAATCTTTTTAAGTTTATCATAATAATCAGCCGGCTTTTGCTTAAAAAGCATACTGACATCAAAACCGTAAAAACTGGTTATTAGTTTTTCATTGGATTGCAGAATTTCTCTGATTATTAAATATCTATTGGCCATACGGCCGAAATGGCAATGCGCCAAATCAAATTTTGTTCCCAAAAACGGAGTAACCCAAAATAATAATTTTAAACTCCAAGAATTTCTTCCATATTTTTTAATATTAAATATTTTGAAAATTAAAAAAGGATTATAAAACAATACTTGAAAAATTTTTGGCAGCGCTAAAAAAATCCTCTTAAATTTATTTTGCGGCATTTCTAAATATTTTACTTTTTCAGCCATGTTGTATTCAAAAAATCTCCGCGAAATGCCTTCTTTGCCTCCGCGTTTAAAAGAAAAAATTTCCACATCAATGCCTCTTTCCTGCAAATCCGCCACCTGATTGATAATAAACGTTTCCGAGACAGCGGGAAAAACGCCGACAATAAAAGCTATTTTAAATTTATTACTATTTACTGGCATAAAAAAATTTTATTTTATCGCAAATATAATTTACTTGCTTTTCTTCCAATTCAGGATTTAACGGCAGTGATAAAATTTCCGACATAACTTTCTTTGTTTTTGGCAAATCTTTATCTGAAAAACCAAAATTTCTATAAACCGGCTGTTTGTATATGGGCATAGGATAATGAATCGCGGTCTGAACTCCGTTTTTCAATAAAAAATCCTGCAATCGCTTTCTTTGTTTTGTCCTGACAACGAACAAATGCCAAACATTTTTATGAAATTTATCAGAATCAATTGGCAATTTTATCTCGGAGACATTTTGCAAATTATTAATATATAATTTTACCAGCTTTTCTCTTTTTTTATTCCATTGATTCAATTCTTGCAATTCCCAGTTAAGAATTCCCGCCTGAATTTCATCTAGCCGGCTATTTACGCCTTCAATAGTATTATTATATTTAGAAACCTCACCGTAATTTCTTAATTGCCTTACTCTATCGGCTATTTTTTTATTATTTGTAACTATTGCCCCAGCATCGCCGAACGCGCCCAAATTTTTTGTCGGATAAAAACTAAAACAGCCGATATCGCCAAAAGTGCCTGCCATTCTATTTTTGAATTGCGCGCCAACAGCTTGCGCCGCGTCTTCAATTATTTTTAATTTATATTTTCGGGCAATTTTTAATATCTTATTTATTTCAGCCGGATAGCCGAATAAATGAACCGGCAAAATCGCTTTTGTTTTTTTGGTAATCGCTTTTTTAATTAAACCGGGATCAATATTCATTGTGTCTTCATCTATATCAACAAACACCGGCACTCCTCCTGCCATGCGTATTGCCGCGACTGTCGGGACAGCGGTGTTGGCAACGGTAATCACTTCATCGCCGTCTTTTACGCCAAGCGCTTTTAATCCCAAAAATATAGCATCCGTGCCTGAATTTACACCCACAACATATTTTATTCCCAAATATTTGGAAAAATTTTCTTCAAAACTTCTTAATTCATTTCCCAGTACAAACCACCCGCTCTTTAAAACTCTGTTTATTGCACCATCAATTTCTTTCTTGTATATTTTATATTTCTTTTTAAAATCATTAAATAATATCATTCCGATTATTTTTTATATATTTTAAAAATTCATCATAATCCCTTATGTAATCGCTTTCATTATAATAATCACCGGCAAAAACCAAAATAACGCAATCCGGTGAAAACTCTATCATTGTGTGCCACAACTCCGGACCAAGTCTTACTCCGTAATACGGACTATCTAATCTGATTTTTTGTTTTACTGTCCCGTCATCCAAACTTAAAGTAAATTTTCCATTAATACAAAAAATATATTGCTCTAATTTTTTATGCGCGTGCTTGCCGCGTATCGCCTCTTGATTATGCAGGCTATTTACAAAATAAATTCTTTTTATTTCAAAGGGAACGCTTTTCAGCGATTCGGCTATAACCAAATTTCCGTCAGGAAAATCATTATAAAATTGCAACTTTACAATTCCGGAATTTTTTACTTTTATTTTATATTGATCATCGTCTTTCTTTTTTTCACCGACAATAAATATCTCAAAGCCGAAAAAACGGGAAACAAATCTATTTGTAACAGGATCAATAAATTTTGTTACTATTCTATTGCAAGCGCCGCCCAAAAACCGAAAAAATTTATCATAATATTTTTTAAGGCGAAACAATCCATAAGCAAAATAAAAACCATCTTCACCGACAACTTCCAAATTAAAATCTTCAAATAATTTTCTTAATTCTTTTTTCTTGAATGATTTCTCATAATTATATTCATATCCCTTACCCCTTAATTTAAGAAAAAATTTATACAAAGTATGCGGATTCCAATAATTAACGGCGGAAACAATTATCCGGCCTCCAGGCTTTAAAACACGCTTCATTTCAGACATGGCCGCCTCATAATTCGGTATATGCTGAATTAACACATCACAAAAAATAACATCAAAATGATTATCCGGAAACGACATTTTTAAAACATCTTCTTTTTGAAATTGCGCGTTTTTCACGCCCAAATAATCCGCTAACTTTCTGCCAATAACTAATGATTCCTCCAAAATATCTGAAATTATAACCTTGCTATTTGGAAAATCTTGCGCGAATTTTACGCCATACCTCCCCGTACCGCTGCCAATATCCAAAATAATCTGCCCTGCTTTTTCCGAAATATATTTTTTAAATACAAGGTAGCCCTCAAGAAAAAGCCTCTGCCCCCAAAAAGCCTTAGGGTTTGAATTTATATCTTTCTTCCATTCCTCGCGCCAAACCATATTAATTTCTTTTTTAGAAATAATTTTAAATTTTTTATTTTTATTCATTATTACTTTTTAGCTAATAATATTATAGCCCAATGTCAAGTCATCATTTTGTAATACTTTATGCAATAATAATCTAGACAAATTATTTACTTGCAATAATTAAATTATTTCCCTTTCCGAGTGGAAAATTTATATCTAACCAAGTTAATATTCTATATAACGGCATTAATATTATATTTAACTTATCTCCTACTTTTTTCCCTTTCAATATTGTATTAATTTCCCATGCCAAATTACCCCAAAATGTAAAAGTGTATCTTGCAAAATTAATTTTAAATCCAATTGTTTGCATTAATTCTTTGAGCTGATACAAATCATATTGTTCTCCAATATGTTCTATTGCGTCCCACTTATCAAATTGAATAAAATATTTATTCGGAAATAACCTTTTTTTTGCCTTGTCATTTGGTATAGTACAGTAAAAAAAACCTCCAACCTTCAAAGCTTTATAAATCTTTTCCATCACAATTTTATTTTTAGGTATGTGCTCTAAAACATCTATTGATATAATCAAATCATAAATATTATTTTCATCTAACTTTGTAATATCTTTTTCTATTAAAAATAAATTATTTCTCTTATTTTTTTCCCAATCTTGCGACTTCTTTATATCATACCCTGTAACTTTTGCTTGCGGAAACATCTCGGCTAACAATCTGGAATATAACGCTCTGCCGCATCCGGCATCAAGTATATTAACAACATTAATATTTTTTATAATTATTTTTCTTATATAATATTTAAAATAACGCGAACGAATAAATAGGCCAACATGGGAATAACCAATAATACAAATTAAATTTAATTTAATTTTTAAAAAATAGATATAAAAAAAATGTAATAAATATCTCGTTTTTATTTTATTCAACCCCCACGCCTTTAAAAAATATTCTCCTGCCTTTTTAAAATCTTCATTACCCCTGCAAAAAATACCCAATTGAAAATAATGCCAAGCTAAAACCTTTGGCATTTTTTTTAACTCATCAAAATGTTTTTTAAGTAATAATTCCCTGCCTAATATTCGCTTGCTTAAATTTCCGCCCACATGATCTCCTTGCAGATAATGCATCTTAACCAAAACTTCATTCATGCCATACCCCTTATAATATCTGGATATCCTAATCATCATATCCCATTCCTGACAACTGGGAAATTCAACATCAAACCCCTTAACTTTTTCAAGCGCTTCTTTTTTTATCAATAAAGACGAAGTTAAAGTTCTAAGTTTATGAGCTAGCAAATCCTGATACAAATCATTAATGCCGATTTGTTTCAAATTTTGTTTGTCAATTCTATCTTCTTCATCATAATCAAGTTCAATTCGACAAAATACAAAACCGATTTCCTCCCAATATTTTTTAATTATTTTATATTGCTTTTCTAATTTCTCCGGATACCACTCGTCATCATCGTCTAAAAAAACGATTAAATCCGCTTTGGCGTTTTTAATGCCGGTATTTCTGGCGGCGCCTCCGCCTTTATTTATTTCATGCTGAATATACGCGATTCTTTTATCATCAAATTCTTTAACCGCTTTTTCGGCTCGCTTCTTTAACCCATCATCAACTATAATTATTTCAAAATCTTGAAATGTTTGCGCAAGAACACTTTTAATAGCTGCTCCTACTCTCTCGGGTCTATTGCAAGTTGGAATAATAACGCTAATTTTTACACTCATACTACATTTAATCACTTTCTAAAATAAAAAAATAATGTTTCGGGCTAAGCGGGACATAAAATTCTTTTTTTATTTTAAAATATTTATTTACAATTTTTCTAATTTTCCGCTTTGAATAATATTTTGCTCCCATTTCCCAATAATGTTTTTTATTTTTATTAATATCCACCTTTTTAAAAAAGTAAGGCAGCCGCAACACCGCCCCCATGTCTCTGTCAATATTTAATTTCAAAATATTAAGCGACATTCTAAATCTTAATTGCGTAAATCCGGAAAAATAAGGGATTGAAATAATAACATTATTTTTGGCTACTCTTTTTAATTCTTTTAGCGATGCTTCAAAATCGGAAAAAGGCAAATGCTCCAAGACTTCGCAGGCCATCACTGTGTCAAATTCATTTTCCTTGAAAGATAAATTTTTTATATCAGCTACGACATCCGGATTTAAATTCGGATCAATATCGCAAGTAACTACATCCAAACCCATTTTTTTAAGTTCGTCGGAAACTGTCTTGGCGCCTACGCCGATATCTAAAACATTTTGCGGCTTTGTTTTTACCACATGAAATATCTGATAATAATAAAGAATAAAGCGATGTAATTTATTATAACTCATATCATAATAAGCTTCACGGGGGGGTCTAAAATTTATTTCATTTTTATTCATAAATTACAAATTTTATCTAAAATCTTTCTTTATCGCATGGGGCAAACGAAAGACATAACGATTCTTTCTTGGGTCGCCTTTCATATAAACAAAATTTAATTTATTTTTCCATGCCACATAATTAAAACTTAACTGATCTCTTCGGCTATATTCTTTTATTTCTTTCCACCAATCTTCCATGGTTTTGATCACATCAGAAGAATTATGCCTTCTTACCAAAACAGAACTTTGAATAACGGAATTATTTTTCGGATATTTTTCGACTCTATATCTATCCATTTGACTCTTGATTACATTTGAATCATCTTTATATATTCCATTCTTATTCATTTCTATTAATTTTTTTGCTTCTTCGTATGCGCAATATCTGACAAGCTCATATTTCCTGCGAAAAATATTTAAAAAATTCTGCAATTTATTATATCCCAAATTGCTTTTATAATTAGCGTGATCAAAAACCGCTATATTTGCATCTTTTAAATACTTATTAATTAATTCTACCACATCACCCCTAATTAATAAATTTCCATCCACCCAAATACTGTATTTATATTCAGATAAATATCTATGCGCTAAAATCTTATATTTTCTCGCGCTTCTCACAAAATCACCCTTAACCGAAGGCTCAACTTTAACTACTTTCCATGTTTTGGAATTAATATTTAAATCAGTAAAACAAATAAAATCACAATTTTCAGGAACAACTTTAGGCTCAATTAAATTATCTTTTCCTCCGAAAATTGCGGTATATATAATTATTTTTTTATATTTGCCTTTATTTAAATTCATCAGACAATTGTTTTAATAAATCTTTAATAAGTATTTTGGGTCTGCACTTATTTTTAAAAACATCATAACCGTTTTTTGCGATATTATTTTTTAATATTTTATTATTTTTAATTTCTTTAATTTTTTTTGCTAAATTTTCAGAATTAGCCGTTTCGCAAAATAAAATATTTTTTTTATCAACAAATAATTCTTGGGCGGCAGGAGTATTAGCTGTAATAACCGGCTTTTCCATTGCGATTGCCTCATATACCTTATTTGGAATAACCCTTTTTGTTTTATCTGTGTCTCCAAAAACACCTAAGCAAACGTCTACCTTCGCCATTAGCTCCGGGAGTATGTGGTATGGTACGGAATTTAAAAATTCAATATTACTTAAATTCATTTTTTTTGCTAAACTCAATATTTCTTTATACTTTTGCCCCTTGGATCCCACCATTCTAAATAAAATATCTTTATCTTTTATTAATTGAGCCGCGCCTATAATATACTCCGCGCCTTGAAGAGGAATATAATTTCCATGGAAATGAACAATAAATTTGTTATCTTTTTTTTGCTCGCGAGGGTAAAAAATATTATCATCAGTCCCAACCAAAATTTTTATAAACTTATTTCTATTTATTTTAAAAGTTTTAACAAAATAATTAATATGCTCATCTGTATCCAATAATATCTTGTCAGCCAAAACACAATTAAACCAGTCATACAGCCAATACAACCAAGCCTTTGGACTATATTTTGAAACTAATTTTCTATCATACACCCAAGAATCATATAAAGAATAAAAAGCATCCCAAATAATTTTTTTTCTTGTCAAAATTTTGGCTAAAAATATAATAAAACGGCTATCCGAATAACCGATTATCATTATATCATATTTATTTTTTATACGCTTATGTTTTTTATAAAGTTCACACAACTTCTTGAAGCCAAGCATTTTACTTCCGCACTCAAAAATAGTAACATCATTTTCTTTTAAGCCTTTTATGATAACGCGATTTCTGGAATAACCAGCATCATAATCGCCAAAATAGCATATTTTCATAAATCATCTCAATAATAAAAGTTTATATTTATATTTATTTTTCCGATAAAACGCTTCAATTCCAATCGTAAAAAATATAATATAAAAAAAATAAATCGGTATGGCATAACGAGCTAAACCGAAAATTATAGAAAAAAGCAGATTAAAATATAATATTATCAAATACGGCATAACAAATTTTTTCCATGTTTTCGCGCTTTTAAAAATTCCGTAAAAAATAAATCCGAAAAATATCCAATAAATAATTCTCAAAACCGCTAATATCAATGTTTTAACAAAATCGGGAATATACGCATGTCCATTGTTAATAAACATATTCTGCATGGGACCTCCTGATGATATAATCTTATTCGGCATAGTTGGTCCGTTAAACTGAATAAAATCCAAAAATGTCGTAAATAAAAAACCTAAAGGATTTTTTATTAAATTTTTTATATTAGGCGAATTTTGTTCAGAAGCAAATTCTTTATCGCTCACTCCCTTTTGCCTCGCCTCTGCGTATTTTTTACCTAATGGAAAAAAATCAAGAAATAATTTCTCATCAATATCCGTGTTTATTTTTTCAGCAAAATAATATCCAAAAAACAAACCGATAAAGTGATCAAAATACTGTCCTTTTATTTCTTCTATAATCGCCGATTTTCTTTCAATAAATATTGCTCCACTGGCGCTTCTGGCATCATTCAAATAATTAAAATTTAAAAAAATTATCAATGGACAGCTTATTGAAATTGCTGAAAAAATTAATATATTTATAAAACATTTTTTTTCAAACAAACGCTTGCCATAAAAAAACATATACCCCGTGATTACAAAAATTGGAAAAAACAACATTATGCTATTCAACAAATAAGCCAAACCTGAAAAAACCCCAGCCAACGCAAACCAAATAAATTTGTTGCTATTCTGTCCCTTAACCAAGAAAAAAATAAGCGCAACTAGCAAAAAAGTAAAGAGAATTTCTTTATTAAACTCGCCTGAATAGCTTGCCAAAGGATAAAATAAAGCGCAAACAAAAGCGGTAAAAAAAGATACTTTAAAATTTGCAAATTCTTTTGCCAATAAATAAACAATGACAACAGTTAAAGCAAAAATTAATAATTGTATAACTCTTACGGCATTATAATTAATTCCAAAAATTTTATAAACTCCAGTTATAAATAAAGGATAAAGCGGATCAACCGCCGCTCTGACTTTATCCGTCTTGTAGCTTGTAAACTCTCCTTTCTCAATAAATTCCACTGCCAAGCGATTATAATATTCATCATCTCCGCCTATTTCAGGAACAGATTGTCCAAAACGCTCATAGCTCCAAAACAAACCGCTCAATAAAGCCAAAAAAAATAAAAAAAGAACAACAAAACTATTTTTCCTTGCCGTAATATTATCAAACATAAAATTTTAATATAGACAATCAATAATTATTATACTATAATAACACTATAACAATATTGCTTTATTTTAGCAATGTTTTTTAGTGTGATATAATGAATCATGAAATAAAAAAAAATAATAAAGTATATGCCGTTATACCGGCATATAATGAAGAAAATAATATCATTTCTACTATTAATAATATTAAAAAGTATATTTCCAATATTATCGTAATTGATGACGGCTCCGAAGACGATACTTATGCGCTTCTAAAGCAAAATTTTAACAATCAAATAACAATTTTAAAACATAAGATCAATTTGGGAAAAGGCGCGGCAATAAAAACCGGCTGTGAGGCGGCAATTAAAATGGGGGCAAAAACACTTGTCATGATTGACGGCGACGGACAGCACATGGGGGAAGACATCCCAAAATTAATACATAAACTAGAAAAAGAAAAATTGGATATCATCTTCGGGCTAAGAACCTTTAGCAAAAAAATGCCCTTGCTGATGCGAGCCGGCAATAAATTTTTGTCATTTATAATAAACCTGGTTTCAAAAATAAAATTAGAAGACACGCAATCGGGCTTTAGAATTTTTACGGCTGATGCCTACAAAAAAATCCACTGGGTATCAACCGATTATTCAGTTGAAACTGAAATGATTATCAGGGCCGGAAAGCATAATTTAAAATATGGAACAGTGCCTATTCAAACCATCTACAAAGACAACCACAAAGGCACAACTCCGATTGACGGTATAATTATATTTTTTAATTTATTAAAGTGGCGATTTCTATGATTCTAGGCATACAAATCATCGGCATACTATTCGGCCTATTTATGGCCTATTTTATATTCCTGCATTATAAAAGAAAAGAATTCGGGCGTTCGCAATTCATTATTTGGCAAACTATTTGGATCGGCTTTGTTTTCGCGGTAATTTTTCCGAATTTATTGGGAACATTAATATCCGAACTGGGAATTGTCAGGGCTATGGATTTTTTCACAATTTTTGGATTTATGTTTTTAACAATTTTAACCGTAAACAATTATTTTACAGTTAATAAAATCAATAAAAAACTGGAAGAAAACACCAGAAAAGAAGCTTTAAAAAATATTAATAATAAAAATATTTCATGAAAGTATTATTTTTAAACCCTTCATTTAAAGAAAAATTTTCCCGAACATCCCGCAGTCCAGCCGTAACCAGAGGCGGCACGATTTATTTTCCTTTTTGGCTCGCCTACGCGGTCGGTGTTTTGGACAAGGAAAACAAAGAGAAAAAAATATTTGACATAAAAGTCATTGACGGACCGGCTGAAAAATTAAGCAAAGAAGAAACCATTAAACAAATCGTTAATTTTACGCCCGAACTATTGGTAGTTGACACCAGCACTCCCAGTATTTACAGCGACATAAAAAACGCGGAAAAAATCAAAGAGTTGCTTCCTGACACATTTATAATATTAGTAGGCACTCACCCATCAGCTGTCCCGGAAGAAACGCTTAAGTTAAGCGACAAGATTGATGCCGTAACCAAAGGCGAATATGACTACACTATAAAAGACCTGGCTTATTGTTTGCTTAACAAGGGAAATTTGGCAAGCGTTAATGGAGTTATATTTCAAAAAAACAAAAAAATTATTTTTAATCCGCCGCGCGATTTAATTGAAAACCTTGATGACCTGCCTTTCGCAAGTGAAATATATAAAAAACATTTTAAAATAAAAAACTATTTTTTTGCCGCTTCCGATTATCCGATGGTAATGATTATTACCGGAAGAGGCTGTCCTTTCAGATGTTTCTTCTGCCTGTACCCGCAGACATTCCACAGCCGCCGCTATCGCCTCAGAAGCGCGGAAAGCGTAGTTAAAGAATTTGAATATATCAAAAACAATCTGCCTGAAGTCAAAGAAATCGGCATTGAGGATGACACTTTTACGGCCGATCAGGAAAGAGTAATTAAAATTTGCAAATTGCTGATTGAAAAGAAAATAAAGCTAAAATGGTACTGCAATGTCCGCGCGAACTTGAATCTGGAAACAATGCAATGGATGAAAAAAGCCGGTTGTCATTTACTTACTATCGGCTTTGAAAGCGGAAACCAAAAATTGCTTAATAACATAAAAAAAGGAATAACAGTGGAACAAATCAGGCAATTTGTCAAAGACAGCAAAAAAGCAAAACTGCTTGTACACGGCTGTTTTATTATCGGCAATCCGGAAGAAACAAAAGAAACAATGAACGAAACGCTTGCTTTGGCAAAAGAACTGAATTGCGATAGCATGCAATTTTATCCGCTAATCCCCTACCCCGGAACCGAAGCCTTTGCTTGGGCCAAAGAAAACGGATATCTTATAACCGACAAATACAATGAATGGCTAAAAGATGACGGCACTTACAATTGCGTATTAAACTTGCCGGAAGTAAAGAGAGAAGATATTTTAAACTTTTGCGACAAAGCGACAAAAGAATATTATTTGCGGAGCGCGTATATTTTAATGAAGCTTAAACAGGTAATCACGCACCCGAAAGAAATTAAAAGGCTCTTGATAGCCGCTAAAACATTTTTTAAATATTTAAAATGATAAAACAAGCAGTAATCCTGGCCGGCGGCAAAGGCACGCGGCTTGGAAATCTAACCAAAAAAATTCCCAAGCCAATGATTAAAATCGGCGGGACTCCGATATTGGAACATCAAATCAGATTATTGGAAAAATATAATATAAACAATATAACAATACTGACAGGGTATAAATCTGAAATTATTGAGAATTATGTTAAATCAAAAAAATACAAAGCAAATGTCAGCTGTTTTAAATCAAAAATTAATATCGGTACGGCAGACAGGGTTAAATTAATAGAAAATAAATTAAAAAATGACTTTTTATTATTATACGGCGATGTAATGCTTGATATGAATTTTGACAAATTAATTAATTTTCACGAACAGAAAAAAAGCAGTTGCACGCTTGTACTTCATTCTAACGATCATCCGCAAGACAGTGATTTGGTGGAAATTAATGAAGAATGCCAAGTAACAGCGTTTCATTCCAAGCCCCATAAATCCGGTTTTTATTTTCATAACATGGTAAACGCCGGCGTATATATTTTATCCCCCAAAATTCTTAAACAGATTAAATCTCAAGAAAACATAGAATTGGATTTTGGTAAAAATATCTTTCCAAAAATATTTAAAAAAGAAAAAATATACGGCTACAACACCCCTGAATATATTAAAGATATGGGAACCCTTGAAAGATTAAAAAAAGTAAATAAAGATTATAAGTCAGGAAAAATAAATAGGTTTAATTTAAAAAATAAAAGAAAAGCAATTTTTTTAGACAGGGATGGCGTAATAAATTATGATTCCGATAATCTATCCAACATTGATGATTTTAAAATTCTTCCCAGGACAATTGAGGCTATAAAAAAAATAAATAACTCAGAATATCTGGCAATTTTAGTTACAAATCAGCCCATGCTGGCAAAAGGATTCATAACATTTGCCCAACTTGATGAGATACACAAAAAAATGGAAACTTTACTGGGCAATGAGGGCGCAAAACTGGACGGTATATATTTTTGTCCGCATCATCCTGCCAAAGAATTTCCCGGAGTTCCCGAACTGCGAATTGAGTGCGAATGCCGCAAGCCAAAACCGGGCATGATAATGCAAGCAAAAAAAGATTTTAATATTGGCTTAAAAAACTCATGGATAATCGGCGACGCTGAAAGAGACATTGAAACAGGAAAAAACGCAAAAATCAAAACCATATTAGTCAAAAGAAATCAGGAATATTTCGATAAATGCGCTATTAAGACTAAAAGGGCAAATAATTTATTATTAGCGGTAAATAAAATTTCGAAATAATTATGATAATATCAAAAACTCCATTAAGAATAAGCTTTGTCGGCGGAGGAACCGACCTTAGAGCTTTTTACAAAAACGAACCAGGTAAAGTAATCAGCACCGCGATAAATAAATATATTTATATTTGCGTACACAAACATTTTGACGGTGAAAGCTATTTATTAAAATATTCAAAAATTGAAGAAGGAAAAGACATTGATAAAATAAAAAACGATATCATCAGGGAAGCGTTTAAATTAACCGGCGTCAGCGGAGTTGAAATAGTATCAATGTCAGATGCCCCTGTTTCCGGAGTCGGCCTTGGCTCCTCAAGCAGTTTCGCGGTCGGTCTGCTTAACGCTTTATATTCTTACAAAGGGGAAAACAAAACTCCGGAAGAATTAGCGCAAGAAGCATGTAAAATAGAAATTGATATACTGAAAAAACCGATTGGCAAGCAAGACCAATATATTGCCGCCTACGGAGGTTTAAAAACAATTACATTTAACCCGGACGAATCTGTTAAAGTTGAAAATATTCCGGTATCTGAAAATTTGATAAAGGGCTTAGATTCAAATTTATTGCTTTTTTATACAGGAAAAACAAGAAACGCCGACCAGATATTAAGCAAACAAAAAATCAACACACAAGATAAAATAAAATCATTGATTAAAATGCGAGGTTTTGTTAATATATTGAAAGAGGATTTAATCAATTCCGATATAGATAAAATCGGAGAACTTTTACACCAAAATTGGCTTGAAAAAAAACAGCTTGCCAACGGCATTAGCGACCCTGAAATAGACATAAATTACCAAAAAGCAATTAATCAAGGCGCTTTGGGCGGCAAAATTTGCGGCGCCGGCGGAGGCGGATTCTTCCTTTTTTACGCAAAAAAAGAAAACCAAGAAAAAATTCGCCAAGCGCTTAAAAATTTGAAAGAAACTCCTTTCGGTTTTGAACCGGAAGGAAGTAAAATTATCCACAAATTATAAATATGATAAAGGAAACCGCAAAAAAATATTTCTCTGATTTAAAAAAAGTGATTGACGAGCTGGATTTAAATATTTTAGAAAAAATTACAGAAATCATCCATGATGCGTACAAAAACGACAAGCAAATATTTATTATGGGAAACGGCGGGAGCGCCGCGACCGCGTCGCATTTTGCCTGCGACCTTGGGAAAGGAACCTTATTGAACAACGGCCAAAATAACACCAAGCGATTTAGAGTGATTTCTTTGACAGATAATGTGGCAACAATGACCGCTTGGGGAAACGATACGGATTATAGCCATATTTTTTCTGACCAACTAAAAAATTTAATTAACTCCAGAGATGTAGTTATTGGAATAAGCGCCAGCGGAAACTCCCCTAATGTTATCAATGCTATTAATTTAGCAAAAAAACATAATGCCAAAACAATCGGCTTTGCCGGTTTTGAAGGCGGCGAATTGGCAAAAATTTCCGATGTGGCCATTGTGGCAAAAATTAATCGCTATGATATAGCCGAAGATGTGCATTTGGTTTTGGGGCATTTGGTTACGCGCTATTTTAAAAATACAATAAACAATTAGCATGAATAATGAACTATATAAAAAATGGAATAATCGCTGGGCCGACAATGATGAAAAAAATTTGACTTTCGTCGGAAAATTAATGCTTAAATCAAAACAAGCCGCATTAAAAAATGTATTAAAAAAAATAAATCCTAAATCTGCAATTGATGTTGGTTGCGCTCTTGGTTACACGCTTTCAGTATTTCAAGATCTTAATATAAAAACACTAGGAATTGATATATCAAAAAATGCTATTGAAATTTGCAAAAAAAAGGAACTTAATGCTATCCAAAAAAGACTTGAAGACGTAGAAGAAAAATTTGAATTTGTCTTTTCAGACGGAATGTTGGAACACTTTTTAAATTTTGAGCCCATAGCCAAAAACTTAATGGATATTAGCTCAAAATATGTTTGTATAACACAAACTGATCATGGTTCATTTACGGGAAAAACATCTATATATTTAGCTGAAATTTTAAGAGGAGGTAAAAATGTATTAGAATACAATTATCGTATTGAGGACTTTATTTATATTTTTAAAAAAAATAATTTTAAATTAATTAAAAATCAAAACCTTTTTAACGGTATTTTTAAAATACTACTATTTAAAAAATAATAAAATAATATGATAAACAAAAAAATAATAAAAATATTTTTTATATGGAAATATGGTTTAATTTTAAAAAAGCCGAAATATATTTCAAGGCTTTTGTTTTATTATTCAAAAATGCTTTTATTTAAAAATTATACTCCAATTCGTGGAATTGATTTTGCAATTGATTACGCTTGCAATTTGAATTGCCAACATTGTTTCGATAAAACATTGATTAAAGAAGGTTTTCATAAAAAAATGATGCTACAAGATTACCAAAAAGTTGCCAAAGAAGCAATGAAACTTGGATGTACTTATTTTGGATTTCAGGGTGGTGAATTGTTTTTACGAAAAGATTATTTGGAAATAATTAAATCTGTATTTCCTCAAAAAAATAGAATCACTGTAACATCTAACGGCTTTATTGTTGATGAAAAAAAAATAAAAGAATTAAAAAATATTGGTGTTGACTACATGATTTTTAGTGTTGATAGCGGCATCCCAGAAGAACATGACAAATTTAGAGGAGTTAAAGGAAGCTATGATAAAGTGATGAATGCAATTAAAATTTGCAAAAAGCTAAAAATGAATTACACCATCAATACAACAGTATCACACTTCAATATCAAATCTGAAGGTTTTGAAGAAATAATAAAATTTGCACACAAAAACAATATAATGATTAATACCTTGTATGCCAGTCCTTCTGGAAATTGGGATAAAAATATTGATATTTTAATGTCCAAGGAAGACACGAAATATTTTCTAGAACTTAGAAAAAAATACCCATTTATAGTGAGAGATACTGATACTGGATTTAAAGGGAGTGGATGTCCGGCAGTTAAAGAAGTTCTATTTATCACTCCTTATGGAGAAGTATTGGGTTGTCCATTTATACATGTTTCACTGGGCAATGTTTTAAAAGAAAGTCTTAAAAAAATTAGAGAAAAAGGAATCAAAACAAAATATTATAAAAAATATCATCCTAAATGTTTAATCGCCGAAGATAAAGAATTTATAAAAAATTATTTTTCTTACATTAGTGAAGATACAAAATTACCTATAGAATTAAATAAAACAAATTGGTAAAACCATGATTAAATACATTGTTTTTATTTCAATAATACTCACTGGAACTATTGGTCAAATTTTTTTGAAGTTAGGAGTTAACTTGATTAACGAAAAAATTTCCTTTTCTTCCCTAAAAGAATCTACTCATTCAATAATATTTTTTTTACAAAACCGTTGGATTGTATCTGCAATACTAATATATGCAATTGGCGCCTTTGCATGGCTATATATATTATCAAAATTTGAACTTAGCTACGCTTTTCCAATTATGTCCGCATCAATATTTGCACTTGTACTATTAGCATCTCACTTTATATTAAATGAAAACATAACTACACTAAGAACAGTGGGCACAATAATAATCATTATCGGGATAACTATTGTAGCAATCAAATAATATGCATAAAGAATACAACCCTCAATTTGCTGAAAAATATTCAAAATTAGTTGATAACAAACTATTAAAATTCTTTCGCTCTTTTCGAATGAGAGAATTAGAAATAAAAAAATACATTGAAAAAAATCATAAAATTTTCGATTGTGGTTGCGGAACCGGTTATTGCCTTGATTATTTGAAAAAACGGGGTTTTAATCAATTATTCGGATGTGAAGTTGAAAAAAATCTAGTAAAAAACCTTGATAAAAAATATAATATTAAATTAGAATCAATTACTAGCCTATCTAATTCTTATAAAAAAGATACTTTTGATATAATAATAATACACGATGTATTACACCACTTATACACAAAAGAGGAATATAATAAAGCTGTAAATAACTTAAAATACGTATTAAAACCAAAAGGATATATTTTTATAGCTGAGCCTGATAATAACCTTTTTTGGAAAATAATGTTATTTGCTTGCAAAAACTTCTATTTTATACCTTGGCTAAAACCTACCTGGGATGGTTACAAAACTGAGATAAAAGAATTTGATTTATTCTTCGCAAATAAAAATTATATAAATGGATTATACAAAAAAGAATTTAAAATTATAAAAACAAAAAAATCTTTTTACAGATCGATTACTATTTTGCAAAAAAGATGAATAACAAACCCTCACCAAACTCAACTATCCTAGTAGCAACATACAACAAAGCCGACACGATTAAAATGTGTATTGATTCGCTCTTGGCGCTTGATAGCAAGCCGGAGCGAATTTTGGTTTTGGATGGCGGATCAACTGACGGTACTTATGAAATTCTAAAAAAGTACAACGAAAAAATTGATTTAAAACGATTTCCAAAAACAGGGCTTTCTTGGAGGATTAATTGGGCGCTTGATAATGTAAAAACAAAATACACAATAATGACAGACGCGGATTGCGTGGTTGATCCAAATTGGCTTAATGAACTCATACTAACTTTTGAGACAGGGAAAAAAGGAGAAAAAATTGTTGCTACCGCCGGTTATTGCGGCACTCCTAAAAATGTTTCTTTTTTGCAAAACTTAATCGGCTATGAAATGGATAATCGTTTTAACCGCATGCCAAAATATATATATCGCGCCCCGACAATGAGCCTTTGCCTTAAAACTGAAATCGCCAAAAAAGTTAAATTTGACGAAACGCAAATGGTGGCGGTGGAAACTGATTTTGGCTTTAGATTATCAAAATACGGAAAAATCATTTACACAAAAAAAGCCAAAGTTTGGCATTACCACAGAAATGCTTTTATTGAATATTTTAAACAACTAAAAAATCAAGCAAAATGGGCTTTCCGCTTGATTTTCAGACATAATACAAGAGCTATTTCCGATCCCATTACCAGCCTTTCTATGACTGCCCAAATACCGTTATTTTTTCTTGGCTTCCTCTTTCTGTTTTTATCTTATTTTTATGATATACTTTTTTATCCCGCCATTGTCTTATTAAGCATATTACTGTTAATCTATCTAAAAAACATTTTAGAAATAAAACCTCCTCTATGCTTATATCCTGTTTTTATTCCATTCTTTCTCTACAGAACCTTAGCATGGGTGGTGGGAGTTATTAGCGGAAGTTTAATCGCTGTTAAATTTCTCTTTAGTGATAATAGAAAAATATAAAATATTTTTTACAAAAATAAAAACGCCCAATTATTAAAATTGGGCGTTTTTATTTTATGCTAAGAAGAAAGATATTTTTTTAAATAATCCGCAAACAAAGGAATTATATTATATTCTAAAACTAAAAACAAGCCAAAAACAAAACCCCAACCCGAAGGCACAAAACAAAATATTCTTTTCATTATTTTTAATAATTTAATTTCACGCTTGAGCATATCTTGATTTGGCTTGCAATCGTCAGTAACAATTAACTTTATTTCATACTTGTTACCCATAACCTTGCTAAATAAATATTCAGCTCTTTTAAAATGAAAACATGAAGTAACACAAACTATCCTCTTCCATTTATTCTTTTTAATAATTTTTCCGGAAAAATAAATATTTCCAATTGTATCCCTTGATTTTTCTTCTAAAAATATATTCTCTTTTTTTATGCCACGAGATACGGCATATTCAGACATCGCTTCAGCCTCGTGGGTCTTTAAATTTTTTTTAACAAAAAAACTGGAAGCGCCAGACATAATTAAATTACTAATTTCTCCTTGTTTATACAACTCAATGCCTTTTTCCACTCTTTTTTTAACAAAATCCTGCAATATTTTTTGTGGCCCTAAGCTGCCACCGAATATAACGGCAACATCATATTTTTTATTCATACCTTTATTGACTAATACTCAGCCGCATCCCTGCTTGATGCTAAATCCGCGTAAAGCACGCTATTCTAGCCCATGAATATTCTTAAAAAACTCTCCTCTTTTTTCGTCAATTACAAACCGAACAAAATAATAATATTTTTGTTCTTTATTTAACTAAATTTTAATTTACAATAATTTATTTATTTTCATTTTTAAATCTCAATAAAATTTAAAATTCTTTTTGCCCTTTTATCCCAGCCATATTTTAAAACATCTCTATTTGCCTGATCAACTTTAATTCTAACCTCTTCTTCATTATTTAAAACATAATCAATCATCTCCCTCAAATCCTCAACATCCCCCGCCTTGCAAAAAAACGCATTTTTTTCATCCAAAATTTCCCGAATACTCTGCAAATCAGAAGCGATAATCGGCCGTCCTGCTGCCATATATTCAAAAATTTTCAAAGGAGTCATAAAATAACGATAATGCGCTTTGTCAGGAAACGGCATCAGCAAAATATCAGCCGCTCTTTGCCATAATGCAAGTTCTGTTTGCGCGCGCCTGCCGATAAATTCACAAATCCCCGCCGCTCCAATATCTTTCGCGAAATTTTTATAATACTTAATATCTTTTTCATTGCCGCCGACAGCGACAAAAAAAATATTTTTGCTATCTAGCCCTTTTAACGATTGCAAAATTTCATCAATCCCCTTGTCAACTCCCATTGTCTTAAAACTTCCGGTATATAACAATATTTTTTTATTGCTAATTTTTCTTTTTAACTCCTCGCCAATATCCAACTTTTCAATCGCATCTTCTTTGGGAATATCAATATTAAAAATTTCCAAATTCACTCCATTCGGCGCTACCAGAATATCTTTTTCAAACCCATGCTTAACAAATTCTTTTTTAATATAATTATTAGTCGTGATAATATAATCGCATTTTTTCAAAAACCATAAAGCCAATTTCTTTTTTCGCCCAAACCAATCATGGCACTCGTAAGCGGTTTTAAATTTTCGTAAATTAAAAAACCAGACCAATTCCGGATTTCTTGTATAAATTATATCATTTTTATCTATTTTTTTAAAGGCTAATTTTAGAAAAAACCATAAACTTTGCAAATAAACCGATTTTCTTAACAATAGTTTATCATATTTAATAAAATCAAAACTTTTTATGTATTTTATTTTAAAATTTTCCTTTAAATTATAATATTCAAAGGCATTTTTCTTGATTGGATTCTCTCTTGTCGGAACCCACAACTCAAGCTCAGACTTGGCAGAGCTGAACTCCTCGCACATTTTGCAAATCTGATAGCCGTGCGCTTTTTCAGTGGGAATACGCGCGTTTGCTATATATATAATTTTCATATTTTATACAATGGTGCTTAGTTGTTTATTTTAATTAAAGTCTAGTATAACTATATTCCAATTTAACTATACCAGACTTATACTATAATATCGATACGAAAATAATGGCTAATATTAAAAATAATTATTTTGCAAAATCTTTTGAAAAACGTTCTTGCATATTATTTGTTTCATCAATTTTTATATAATTAATTTTAATACTGTTTATCATATTCAAAAATACTCTATTATTTTTTTTTATAGCCTTCTGCCATTTAATTTTATACTCGTTGCTAAAATTTTCGCGTGCGAAATATCCCCTGTTTTTAGTACGTTCTAAGCTTAAATAAAAAGGAATATCCACAATAATCAACAAATCCGGTTTTAATAAATAACTTAAATATTTTTCTATCTTTTCATCTGTTTGTTCATTGTCAAATATTGCGAAAACATTTAAAAAATATCCTTGATCCAAAATCGCGTTTTCATACTTTTTCGCTTTTTGATACTTAGCGTTATAATCCAAAAAAGTATTCATTAATTTAAAATAAAAAATTTTAAAATTATTTGAATTGCTTACAAGATAAAATAACTGAACAAAAAATTTGTACGGATGATTAATTAAAAAAATCAGATTATAAAAAAACAGTTCGCGCTTGAAGCGAATTTTAATTATTTTATATCCTCTTTTTTTGGCGATTTTTCTTGCCAAAGTGGTTTTTCCCGACCCTGGCAGGCCGTATAATTCTATGAGCATAAAATTACTTTTTATCAAAAACAACACAATAAGATTCTGAAAAAAATTGGCTGATTAAATTTAACCGATGATTGCCGAATGTCTTGTGTAATAGCATATTCATTTTTGCCGAACGCCAAAACGGCCAGCTCATTGTAACCGGATAAATTTTTATATTTTTACAATTATTTTTTTTAAATAATTCCATTAATTTTTCCGGAGCAATTTGTCCGCTATGAAAATCATCAATCTTGCGCCCGAGCATTTTGTCGCGCAAATATTTTGGTGTTTTTGTAATAATAAATCCTCTTCCGCGTGGCTTTATTAGGTCTGATATTTTTTTTATTACCTCTTCTTTTTTCGGAATATATTCAATCACGCGTGAAGAAAAGAAAAAGTCATATTGTTTTTCAGGCTTAAATTCCAAAAAATCACTTTCAATATAATTAATATTTTCCCTGTCTTTAAACCTCTCCTTAACCAGTCTTAACATCTCGCTGGAAATATCCAATAAATCATAATTTGCTTTATCACTATATTCCAATAGTTCTTTAGTCCAAGTTCCATGCCCCGGGCCAAGCTCAAAACAAGACACGTAAGCACTCGCAAACGCATGCTTTTTAATTGCGTTCAAAGTCATGTCGTATCCCGCCTTTTGAATATCGTTTTTAAACCACCGCTCCTGCTCATATTTATTATTATATTTGCCTTTTATATCTTTATTATATTTATTTTTTACTTGTTCTGTTTGCATGTCTAATTTATTTTAATATTGCCATTATCTTCTTAATAAAATTCTCAAGCCCATGCCTGTCTACAACTACCTTCCGTAAATCATCACCCATCCTCACATAATCATCCCCGCTCAAATCAACCACGCCCTTAATTCTCTCGCTCAATCCATTAAAATCCCCAATCGCGTAAAACAAATCCTTTTCATAATCTCCCAAAACCGCAAGCAAGGCTTCGTTGCATCCTATCACCGGCAAACCGCAGGCCATGGCTTCAAGAAAAGTCTTGTCCAGACTGCCTGTTTGGCTGGCGCTGACAAAAATATCGGCTTCTTGCAGATGTTTGGCAATATTTTTATTTGGCACAGCGCCGGCAAAATTTATATTATTCTCCAATTTTTTTTCTTTAACCAATTCTTGCAAAAATTTATAATATTCTCTCTGTTCAACAAGCCCTGCTTTTCCGATAATATCAAGTTTAACATTAATTCCCTTTTTCACCAAAACATCTACCGCCTTAATCAGTATCCCAATATCCTTAACCGGCGAAATTCTGCCTATGGTAATCAAATTGAATTTTGAATTTTGAATTTTGAATTTTGAATTTATTTGAAATTTGTTAAAATCTATCCCCTGCCCGACAATCCTAATCTTGTCGCTTTTCATCCGGCACCCGCTCGCTGTTGACGTAAAAATATTATCAACAAACTTTTCCGCAACCCGTAACTCCCACGGCACATACCCATGCGCGTACCAAAGCCCGATTTTTTTCCGCCACATCCGCCAAAATAGCCCGCCAAGCAAAACATAAACAGAATTCATATGAACAAATACAGAATCATAATTCTTCCGCTCATGCCAAATATATTTATAAAAATTAAAAAAATACAACAATTTAACAATCAAACAATTTAACAATTGGGCAATTCCCTTATTCCTGATTCCTGATTCCTGATTCCTTTTTTCTTTTCCTAAACTCAACACATCCACATTCTCAGGCAAATCATACTCGCCCTTATATAAACACACAACCGTTACCTGCTCGCAATTTTTCGCAAACTCCGCAATCCAGGAATGAAAAAACCCCAGTAAATCATCGTTTATATCAACTTTTTGCGTGCATATTAATAGTTTCATAATTTTTATAATTCTCAACTAAAAACCCCGACAACCGCGTTTATAATCCTCTTCTTAATAACCGCCAATGGCCTGACACTGTTTACGTTGCAAACCGCGCAATTCAGATTTTTAAAACGCCCTGATTCATGTTCGCTTAAATATTTCATTCTTTTCTCGCCGTTATATATTTTTTCTAAGCTGTCATTGTTTGCATTGCCGATTACCGCTTTTTCAGCCGGATCATTGGTGCAGATATAAACATCGCCGTTCCAATCTATGTTCATGCCCTTTATGTACATACAGGGCTTTTTTAGCTCCCATTTATTTAAAAGTCTATCAACAAAATTCATCTCACGAGTAAGATGGCTCCTCGTTCCGGCCCAATTGTGCGGTTCATAATAAAAGCTGGTCAAATATTTTAATCCCTTTAATTCTTTTTTCCAGAATCTAATATAGCGGACTTTATTTAAAAACGACACATTGCCAATATCAACAAAATGAACATTAAATAATATTTTTGATTTTTTTTCTTTGGCTTTTTTAAGCAAATACAAAATATTTTCTTTTGCCTGCTCATACTTATCAACCTGCTTGCCTTTTAAATATTCGTTGCGGGTAAAGCCGTCCATTGATGTCTCAATTGATTCAAAAGGATAACTTAATAACTTTTTTGCCCATTCTTTTTTTAAAACAATCGCGTTAGTGGAAATTCTGATTTTCATGCCGTTCTTAACCGCCAAATCCAGCATATCAAAAATACGCGGATGCAAAAACGGCTCGCCAAAAAGCGCGAATGAAATCGTGCCAACCTTATTCGCTTTTGCCCAAGCGATTATTTTTTCAAACAGCGCGAAATCCATATACCCTGTTCCTTTGTCGTGAATATACTCCCGCGGACAATAAAAACAGCGGCCGGTACAGCGGTTGGTCGGGCCGATGCGTATTACGCTCGGGGCAATTTGCGCGCGGCAGCTATATTTCCCGTTTTCATCAAATAAATAATTTACTTTTTTGCTATTTTTAATTAGCAATCTTTCTAAAAAATTATAACCTTGCCGTATTTTGCGTTTAACTTGAATATCTTTTTTGTCTATCCTTTCATCAACATTAACTATTCCGCCAAGCTCGTCATATTTTATTTCCAGCATATTTTATATAATAATCCTACTATCTACTAATTTAATTTATTTTAAAAAAATAAAACCTTATTTACATTCCTGAACTAAAATAATTTTCAACAGCAAACTTATATTGCTCTATAAATAATTCCTTAAAATATCTTAAATTATTCCGCTCATAAAATAAAATTACAGCCTTTTTGTATTCCAGCTCATCAATGCTCCTAAAAGACAAAGGACAATAATTGCGCGACATCAAAACCGCATTGCCCAATAGACGGCTTGTCCTTTTATTTCCGTCATTAAACGGTTGAACATAGGCAATCAAAAGATTTAATAACATAGACTTTTCAAAAATATTTTCTTTACCATTAACAAGCTTGCACAAGCCATATAATGCCTTTTTTATTTTTTCCATGTCTGAAAGAGGCCGATAAACCGTTCCTGTTATGCCAACCGGCTTGCTTCTAACACTATTTAAAATACCCATTTTTTGGGTTAAAACCTTATGGACTCTTTGAATTGTTCGCAATGAAATTTTTTTGATTTTTTCTTTTTGAATAAAATCCAGAGTGTCTTTATGATTCAAAATCATTTGCGCTTCCAGCTTTGTATGGCCGCTTGCTTCCCTGTTTTCTTTAATTAAAAATTCCGTTTCCAGCAAATCGTAAGTATTTCCTTCAATTTTTGAAGATTTCCAGCTTAGCTCAATCATCAATCTTTCAGATTCCTTTCTGATAATTTCCTTAGGCAAGCTGGCGATATTTTTTTGGTATTTCTCATTTAATTCATTTAAAAAACTTTCCTCAGTTTCATTAAATACGCTATTTTTTTCAAGCAAACCAAAAACTTCAAAATTAAAAACATTTTTAGCGCTTCTTTTATCCGGCTCGCTTGAAAAATACTCTGCCTCGTCTATATCCTCAAAAAGCTTATATCCTGCCGCTATCCGATATTTTATCGCCGGGCCCCTTCCTATTCTTTCAATCAAGCTGTTTTTTATCAAACCATCCAAATCACGAATAATAGTAATTTTTGAAGCCTTTTTTGCCGCGCCCTTATTTACTTCAAGCAACAAATCTTTAATGCCAATATCCCCCTTTTTTACTATATTTATTATTTTTTGTTTTCTATCTAACATAAAAATCGTATCATTTTTCTATATTAATTGTATCATATTTTAATAATTTAATCAATCTTATTATTAATTTTATTTTAAATTTAGCCAAAAAAATAAAATTAAATCGTATCATTTTATATCAAGCAAGACTCCGGTCAAAATAACAAAGAAGCAAAAATCACTTCAACTGTCCGCGAATGTCATCCCATGTCAGCTTTTTGAATAGAAATAATATAATTATCCCAAAATTTATAATCCCGCCGGCGCTTCAAGCCGGGGTTTACTTGGGAATTTGAATAATAAACCGACTCGAAAACATAAAGCTTTTCAAAACCGTAATCTACTGCCAAAAAAACTTTTAAGCTATTTTCCGCCGAACTATAATCAATTAAAATTTTCAGCTCTGATTTTTAAAACTTTCTTTTGTTCTCATAAAATCTTAAAAACAATTACTACCAGCTTACTGTATTTTTAAAAATTTTACAACAAAAGCCAATAAATTTAATTTGACATATATTTTATTTTAGCTATAATAAAAATAAAGCAATTAAATATTTTATTTTCAGAAAATTGTTGCGACTACCAATCGCATTTCCAACTATTTTTGGAATCCCGGATCCGTAAGGCCGGGGCTAATTCCGGAATAAAAAAAGCAAGCGTCCCGATAACATTAGACCCATTGCGTAATAATTTGCTACTGCAATTTCCATATTTTGGTAAATTTCTTTTAAAAATTTTTGGCCTATACACCATATAAGCAAAAAATTTTTAAAAGAAATTTCCTCAAAATCTGAAAATTTCGCTACGCAACTTATTACGCAACGGGTCTACCGGGAAAATTAGATGGAACCGCGGGAAAAATCTCGTTCTAGCTCGTTAAAATAAATTTTAACGCGCTAGAACGAGATTTTTTAATAGGTTCTTCAGGCAATTTTATGGGTAATTAATAAATTTTTAGTATACCCCCCATCTACTGTCATTCTAGGGGCGCGAAGCGCAACCTAGAATCCAGGGGAGCGAGAAATAAATAAACAATAACAAATAAGCGCAAGTACGTGCATTTTACCCCTGGATCCCGGATATTTTTATTTCCGCTATCGCTCCAATAAAAATTCCAGGATGACAAAAAGATGAGTATTTTTAACTGAAATGACAAAAAATATAACACTTAAACCCACAGAATTGTCCAAAAAACCTTTTAATATAAAATAATTAATTAATTTTATTTTAACAATAATATGAAAAATGAAAATTTAGAAATAATGCGCCATTCCCTGTCTCATGTAATGGCCTCAGCGGTAAAAAAATTATATCCTAACGTAAAATTCGCAATCGGTCCGGCGATTGAAAACGGATTTTATTATGACTTTGATTTTGGAGAAAAAAAAATCGGAGAGGAAAATTTAAAAAAAATTGAGAAAGAAATGAAGATTATTTTAAAAAAAAATCAGCTCTTTAAAAAAATTGAGCTTGATATAAACGAAGCGATTAAAAAAGAGAATAGCGCTGGGCAAATTTATAAAAAAGAGCTATTGGAAGATTTGAAAAACAACGGGGAAACCAAAGTAAGTTATTATAAAATCGGTGAATTTGAAGATTTGTGCAAGGGACCTCATCTGGAAAAAGCAGGCAAAAAATTAATTGCCAATTTCAAGCTGAATAAAATCGCGGGGGCATATTGGAAAGGAGATGAAAATAATAAAATGCTTACCAGAATTTACGCCATTGCCTTTGAATCAAAAGAAAAGGTTGAAGAATATTTTAAAATGGCGGAAGAGGCGGCCAAAAGGGACCATAGAAAATTAGGGAAAGAATTAGATTTATTTTGTTTTTCAGAATTGGTTGGTCCCGGACTTCCTCTTTTTACCCCCAAAGGCGTAGTAATACTAGATGAATTGCAAAAAAGAGTAGAAGAAATTTGCAGAAATTACGGATTTGGCAAAGTTGCAACGCCTCATTTAACAAAAATAGATTTATATGAAATTTCCGGACATAAAGCAAAATTCGGCGATGAGCTTTTTCATGTAAAATCTCATTATAAAGATCACTATGTTTTAAAACCTGTCCAATGTCCGCATCAAATACAAATATATTTATCCAGACCTCGCTCATACAGGGAATTGCCAATTAGATATATGGAATCCGAAAAACAATATAGGGATGAAAAACCAGGTGAACTATGCGGTTTGCAAAGAGTAATACCTATAACAGTTGAGGATGGCCATATTTTTTGCACCCCTGAGCAAGTGAAAGAAGAAATCAAAAATATAGTAAACATTATTGAAGATTTTTATAATTCACTCGGAATGTGGGATAATCATTGGGTGTCTCTTTCGGTTCGCGATTATGCTCATCCTGAAAAATATATTGGCGATATGAAAGACTGGGACGAATGTGAAAAAATATTACAAGAAATTTCAAATGAAATGAAATTAGACGCGAAAAAATGCGAAGGAGAAGCCGCGTTATACGGTCCAAAATTAGATTTTATGTTTAAAGACGCGACAGGGAGAGAAGTGCAAATACCAACGATACAATTGGATTTTGCAACGCCTAAAAGATTTAACATGACATACATTGATAAAAAAGGAAAAGAAAAAACTCCGGTAATGATCCATAGGGCAATTTTAGGCTCGTATGAGAGATTTTTAATGCTTTTAATTGAGCATTTTGCCGGCGCTTTTCCTGTTTGGCTTTCTCCCGTACAAGCTAAAATAATTTCAGTAGGCGAAAGCCATATTGAATATTGTAAAACGCTGGCTAAAGAATTTATGGATAATGATATCAGAGTAGAGGTTGATAATAGCGACGAAACTGTTGGGAATAAAACCAGAAAGGCAATTAAAGAAAAAATCCCGTATATTTTGGTTGTGGGCGATAAAGAAACGAAGTCAAATAAATTATCAATCAGAGATCGCGGTTCCGGGGAGATAAGAAATTTAAAAAAAACCGAGTTTATCAAGGAAGTTAAAAATAAAATTGAGAATAAGATAATATAAAAAAAAATAAAAAATTCCCAAAAACGCTGAAATTATAAATTGGCGGATTTATCCGCCGAAGCTTTAGCGTAGGCGGAGAGTGCGAGATTCGAACTCGCGTGGGCTTTCACCCGCTTGCTTTCCAAGCAAGTGCCATAGGCCGCTAGGCGAACTCTCCATAAAAAAATTTCTAAATTATAAATTACAATATCTAATAATTTCAAAAAAAATTAGACATTAGATATTATAATTTAGAAATTTAAATTTTAATATCAATTAAACTCCTAACTGCTCCTCAATAATACTCTTCAAACCCTTTCTTTCTTTGCCGGAGCTGTCAACAAAATCTTCAAACTGATAGGCGCCAGGATATGATACGCCGTTAATAAACGTTGTCGGCGCGCCGATTACGTTAAAATCATCGGCTTCCGCGATTGAATCTCGTATTTTTTTAAAATATTTTTCCGTTCGCGCGCACTCATTAAAATCATCTTTATTAGCACCAACTTCTCCCGCTAAAACAAAAATATTTTCTTCATTCAATTTTTCTTCTGTCTTGGCCTTAAATAATTTTTCAGCCATTTCCCAAAACAAATCTTGCTCTCCGGCGCACTCAGACGCTAACGCAGCTATTATTGAATTTTGATGGGAACGCATGGGAAAATGCCGAAAAGCAATCACGATTTTTTCATCAAAATAACTGCGCGCTTCTTTTAGCACGCGAAAATAATCCGCGCTAAATTGATTATCAAAATCATCATAAATTATTATTTGAATCGGCGCGTTAAAATCCCCCAAAACATATTCAGTATTATCAATTTTTCTAACAATTTTATTTTCCGCAGTTTTTGCTTTCTCTAAAGCCTGATTGTTTTCCGCAAGCAGCCGGCTAGCCGGCTCTTCTTGACTATTGCCGGAACCGGACAAATCTTGATTGTTTATTTCTATCTCCCGCAAATTAAATATCGCATAAACAATTAAAACGCACAACAATAAAATAGCGATTAAAATTAAAATTTTTGAAACTTTGTTAACATCTCGCATATAATTTAATATTTTTATTTTTAAAAAATAAAATATTTATTTTAATTCAGGCTTTGCTTTATGGTAATCAGTCGCGCCTTGAAAAGCAATCCCCATCCCATAAAGCAAATTTTCATCAAATCTCTTGCCGATTATCTGCATGCCGACCGGCAAGCCTCTTGAAAATCCGACTGGAATTGATATTGCCGGCAAACCGGCTAAAGACGCGCCTGTAACATAAACATCTTCCAGATACATTTTTAAAGGATCGCTTGATTGTTCGCCGATTTTAAAAGCCGTATGCGGACTTGTCGGCGTAATTATGCAATCAACTTCTTTTAAAACCCGGTCAAATTCTTCTTTGATGATTGTTCTCACTTTTTGCGCTTTTAAATAATAAGCGTCAAAATATCCGGCTGACAAAGCGTAAGTGCCTAGCATAATTCTGCGTTTAGCTTCCGGCCCAAAACCTTTTCCGCGGCTTTTTTTATAAACATCAATCAGTTTCTTTGATTCTTTATCGCTGAAACCATAGCGAATGCCGTCAAAACGCGCCAAATTTGAACTTATTTCCGAGGGAGTGATGATATAATAAACGGCAACGCCGTATTTGTTGTGCGGCAAGCTTACATTAACAATTTCCGCGCCTTGTTTTTCGTATTCGTTTACAGCTTTCATGACAAACTTTTTAACATCTTCATCCAAACCTTCATTAAAATATTCTTTTGGCATGCCGATTTTTTTGCCTTTGAGTACACGCTTGGAGCTTAGCTCCGAAGCTTCGGAGCTAAGCTCCTTGGTATTCACGGTAGTGGCGTCATTTTTATCAATTCCAGAAATCGCGTCCATAACGATTTTCGCGTCCTCTACGGTTTTGGCAATCGGTCCGGGCACGTCAGTTGACGAAGTCATGGCAATAAGCCCGAAGCGGGAAGCAAGGCCGTAAGTCGGCTTAAGCCCCGCTACTCCGCAAAAACTTGCCGGACACCTGATTGAGCCGCCCGTATCCGTGCCCAAAGCGAACAAGCACATATCCGCCGCCACAGCCGCGGCTGATCCGCCGGAAGAGCCGCCGGGAACGCGCTCTAAATCCCAAGGGTTATGAGTCGGACCGAAAGCGCTGTTCTCGGTTGAGGCGCCGTGCGCGAATTCATCCAAATTAGATTTCCCAAGAAGCACCGCTCCTTTTTCTTTTAATTTTTTGATTATAGTCGCGTCAAAAGGCGCGATATAATTTTCCAATATTTTTGAAGCGGCTGTCATTTTAACGCCTTTAGCCATAATATTGTCTTTGGCAATATACGGAATCCCCAATAAATCCCCTAACTCGCCTTTTGCTCTCCGCGCATCTGCTTTTTTTGCTTCAACCAAAGCTTCTTCTTCGCACACAGTCAAACAGGCCTTTACTTTATTATCAACAGCTTTAATTCTATCTAAACACGCCCGCGTTAAATCAACCGAGGTAATTTCACCTGTCTCTAATTTTTCTTGCGCCTGTCTTATTGTTAAACCGTTTAATTTCATAATTTTTAATTCTTAATTCTTAATTCAATTCACAGTACCCTCCCAACCTTAATCTGCCCCTCTTCAACTTCCGGCGACTGATTGATCGCGTTAATTCGCTCGGAATCATCCCACGCGCGCGCCTCGTCTTCGCGCCAGGAATTTTCAAGGCCGGTAATTTGCGCGGTCGGTTCTACGCCTTCGGTATCAACCTCTTGCAATTGTTCAATATAACCTAAAATATCAGACAACTGCTTGCCGTAAATATCCAATTCTTCGCCGCTCAGTTCCAGTCTGGCTAAATTAGCAATATGTTCTATTTCTTTTTTCTTAAAATTCATAATAAATAATATTTAAAATATTAATTTAACAAATTCCTCCTCATTAATCACCCTAACCCTCAGCTCCCCGGCCTTATCCAGCTTACTGCCTGGATTTTCGCCCGCAACCACAAAATCGGTGTTTTTACTTACTGCGGAAGATATTTTACCTCCTAATTCCCTTATTTTAGCCTTTGCATCATTTCTTGTCAAACCATCCAAGGTACCGGTCAAAACAAATGTTTTCCCCTTAAATTCATTCTGTTGCATGTTACGTGTTGCGTGTTGCGTGATAATAATTCCATTCTTCTCAAACTTTCTTAATAACTCAACATTTTTCACATCCCGAAACCATTCATAAATACTCTTCGCCACAATCGGCCCAATATCTTCAATTTCTTCCAGCTTCTTTATTTTAATAGATTGAAATATCTTTAAAACATCTAACAAATTCGTAATTTGTAATTTGTAATTTGTAATTCGCTCCGCCAGGAGCAAAGCTGTTTCCTCCCCAACATGCCTAATCCCAAGTCCGTAAATAAACCGCGCTAAATCCACTTCTTTTTTTTCGTTAATCGCTTTAACCAAATTCTCCGCCGACTTATCCGCGAAGCGCTCAAGCGGCTTTACGTCATCTTCGCTTAAAGTATAAAAATCAGCCGCGTCGCTTACCAGGCCTTCTTTCACTAATTGCTCAACCACTTTCGGCCCCAAGCCTTCAATATTCATAGCGGCCTTAGATGTCCAATGAGAAAGCCGCCTTAAAGTAACCGCGTAACAATCTTTATTCGTACAGCGCAGAGCCACTTCCCCTGGCGCTCTTTCGGCTGGAGAGCCGCATATCGGGCAATTTTCAGGACTCAAAATTTTTTGTTCTTTGCCCTCGCGCATTTTTGGCAAAACTTGTATAACTTTTGGAATTACATCCCCTGCGCGCTCAATAATAACCGTATCGCCAATTCTTAAATCAAGCCTTTCTATTTCATCCATATTATGAAGCGTTACATGCGATACTGTTACTCCGCCAACGCGTACCGGCTCTAAAATTCCTATCGGCGTCAATATGCCTGTCCGTCCAATCTGCCACACCGCGCTTTTAAGCATGGTTGTAACTTGCTCGGCCGCGAACTTATAGGCCATCGCGTACCTCGGGCCTTTGCCGACTATCCCCAGAACCGGCCACAGCGCCAAATTATTTACTTTTACTACAACACCGTCCACTTCCATCGGTAATTTCTCTCGATTTTTTTCCCAATGCGCGTGAAATCTATTTACTTCATCCATACTCTCGCAATATTTATTGTCTCGCAAAATTTTAAGCCCGAACAGCTCAGCCAATTTTATTTCTTGCTCATGGGTTTTAAATCTAAAATCAGTTGCGTTAGCGATTCCGTAAACATAAAAATCCAACTTTCTCTCAGCCGCGATTTTCGGATTAAGCTGCCTGATTGAGCCGGCCGCGCCATTGCGCGGATTGGCCAAAAGCTTTTTGCCTTCTTTTTTATATTTTTCATTCAATCCGTTAAAAACCTTTTTTGCCATCAAAGCCTCTCCCCTGATTACAATCTCGCTATTTTCAACAGCGTTTAATAATTGATTAATCTGCCATGAATCAAGGCCAATCTTTTTTAATTCAGCCTCATTCGGTTTTCTTAAGCGCAAAGGGATGCTTTCAATGGTTTTTAAATTATTAGTAACATCCTCCCCGACTTTCCCGTCTCCCCGCGTTGCACCCCTGACAAATAACCCGTTTTCATATCTAAGGCTCATGGCCAGCCCATCAAATTTAAGCTCGCAATAATAATCTAACGCGATTTTTGATTTTTGCCTGCCCCGCGCAGCTTTAGCGAAGTGGGAATTTGCGCTTGTCCCGCGTAGCTTCAGCGAAGTGGGAATTTTTGAATTAATTATTTTTTTAGTACGACTTTCCCAGTCAGCCATATCTTGTTCTGAAAACGCGTCAAATAAAGACAACATGGGCGGATCATGCGTAACTTTTTCAAATTTTTCAAGCGGTCTGCCTTCCACTCTCTGTGTCGGCGAATCAGGCGTAATAAATTCCGGATATTCTTGCTCTAATTTGAATAATTCATTTTTTAAGCTGTCCAAAGCGCCTTCTGATATTTCTTCCCTATCCAAAACATGATAAAGATAACGATGATGGTTTATTTCATCACACAATTTTTTTATTCTTTTTTTTATTTCTTTTTTGTCCATTTATGTTCTTTTTTCTCTTATTTTACTTATTTCTTTTTTTATCTTTTATAACTACATTATACATTTTTTACAAAACTTTGAACAGTTTTTTTAAAATATTCAGGGTCAGCGAGTACATGCGCTTGACGAATTTTTTGTTTTGTGCTATTTTAATATAATTCATCAATCTAAAATCCTTATTAATTTCATACTATTCTGGTGGTGCTGATAGTAAAAATGCGATAAAATAAACTGCAAGCGGCTATTGTTTTAGACATCCGCAAACAAAAAAAAGGCACTCACCACCCTATTGGTTTAGCACCGGAATAGTGTGGGATTAATTGTTTGGGATGGTTGGGAGGTTTAAGATTTTTGGGATTTTTGAGAGAAAAAACAAGAGTGTTAATTTCACAGATGCTCTTTGATAATAGAATATAAAAATTTAATAAAAAGGAGGGATTCTAATGGGTCTACTAAGAACATATCATAATGAATTAGCGCCATGGGAAAGAAAAAAAGAATATCACGATGTAATAAAAATTAAAAAACAGTTAGCCGAACAAACAGAAATTACCAAAAAACAACTTGCTTGCGCGTTAAAAGAGTATCCATTGGCGGTTAGGGAAGAATATTCATACGAATCCTATCTTGATAAAAATCGTTACGCTATTAACAGTAATGATGATTCAATATATGCGTTAGCCGATATTCTAGATCAAAATACCGGAGAAGTTATTGAAACGCTAAATCAAAATACGGATACAATTGTTGGCGCTATGGATGATGGTTTTATGAATGTGGGTGATAAAATTACAGAACAAACCAATATAATGAAAAAAGGCATGGTTGGCTTAGCTACGGTTCAAGTTGCGTCTACGGCATTATCAACACATTTAATCAGGCAGACGTTAAATGAGAATGCAAATTTTTTGGCAAAAAATGTGTCAAAAGGTTTTGAAATTCTTCACGATGATTTGTTTGATATAAGTTCGGGCATAAAAGATTTGGGATCGGAGATGGGTGAATTAAGAGAAAATCTTAACATCGCCATGGGGAATGTGATAACGCAAATTGAGCTACTTCAAGACGTATTCAGAGAAGGATTTGAACATATTAGTTATATTCTTGAAAATCGCAGAAAAACAGATGCACAAGAACACTTTGACGATGCGCTTGAATTTTATGCAGACGGAAATCAATTTCCCGATGAGCCACAATGGTTTAAAGACGCAAAAAAGCATTTTTTAGCTTCCGTTAAACTATATTCCCGCAATCCTCTAGCGCATCTGCTACTCGGTCATATTTATCATTATCAAAAAGAGCACCGCGATTTCCAGAAAGCATTAGAACATTATAGGTTGTGCGCCGCCTATGGCGAGGCTCAAAAAGAAACTCATTCTATTGCCGCTCAAGGCTGTTTTTTCACAGCTTGGATAGAAGCCAGCATTTCAAAAAATATTGAAAATGCTATTGTTTATTCAAAAAAAGCCATTGTGTTTGATAGAAAATATTTTAAAGCTTATTATTATTTAGCTAAATATTATGTTATATCAGGTGAATATTCAAGGGCTTTAAAAATTATTGAAACCGTAATTACAAAACATGATCGTAAATATGCCATTAAAGTTTTATCTGATCCTGATTTTCAACCTATTGAAAAGCTAGTTAAACAATTAATTAACAGGTTAAAGAAAGCGGCGATAACCTCTTTTAAAAGCTCATTTAGCAACATTAATGTTTTATTAAAAAATAAAAAGGGCGAGTGGTATATTTGTCAATATCAATTAGTAAAAGAGGCTGCAAATACAGCGTTCAAACGTAACACATATTTTGACTATCTGGATGCAAAAGAATTTTTAAAAGCAAAAGAATTTGAAATTAATAAAAAGCTTTTAGTGGATAAAAAAAAGGAGCTATTGGCTGAAAAAAGGCAAAAATTGACTGAAGCTGAAAAAAAATTAAGACTTGCAGAGGCAGAAAAAAATCTTGAAGAAGCCGAGAAGTTTAAAGAAAAAGAGGAACTAAAAAGCTTTAAACAAAGAAGAGGCAACATATTGCTTATAATACTATTAATTTTAGGTATATTAATGTTTGTTTTAGCCTATGCTATAGTTAAGGATCCAGTTGTCTTTGCCTTTATTATTCCTGTCTCTGTTTTATTTTTTGGAGCATACGAATTTCTTAAAAAGTTTCTTGAAAAATTAACAGATAACAAAAAATAATTATCTAATTTACAATTTTTTTGGAAGGGGTGTGGAATTTTTTTCGTACCCCTTTTTATTTTTTCACGCCAACTTATCGAAAGTTAGTTGATTATATAGAAGGCATAAAATATTCAAGAATTCAATCCTCTAAAATTAAGTTATTTTATAAATTTTTCCTAAAATAACACAAAAAAAATCCGCCAACCCTTGACGGATTTTTTATTTTGTGCTATGTTAAAATAATTCATAAAACCCAAATATTCTTTTAATTTCATACTATTCCGGTGGCGCTGACAAGCAAAATAACCGCCACAAGGCGTTAGACGCTTAACGCGGTTGTCGTGCTAAGCTAACCGCTGGAATGGCGTGGGATTAAGAATTTATTGGATTATTGGGATTTTTAAGAGAAAAAACAAGAGTGTTAATTTCACAGATGCTCTTTGACAATAGAATATATAAAATTTAATGACTTTTGTAATATAAGGAGGATGAAATTATGTTAAAAAAATTAGGAATAAATTCAATATCCGATGTTTTAAATTGGATTATGACTTTTGCCAACACGCTTGGCGGGAAAGAAGTAACAAAAGAAGTAAGATCGCGAATACCGGGATTTCTTGGGTTGTCGCTTGAAGATGAAAGATTATTTGCGTCTATCAGGACACACTTGAGCGATGAAGAAGATATGCACTTAACAGATTTTTTAAACGCCTGCAAAGACTACGAAAGAAATCGTTTCCGAAATATTGTAAGCGGTATGCCTGATTTTGAAGAAAAAACGATTACAAGATCAGAGAAGAATCAAAAAGTTACAGTACAAGAGAGAAATAACGCAATTTCATTTATAAAGCGAATTGCTTTTTTGGTTGAGAACTATGGACCGGAAGAAGCGCGTCGCCGCTGTTTATCAGGCGGCGTCATTATTGAAAATCCAATTGAGCGAAAAGCCTTGGAACAGTGGCGAAACAGCGTTAAATGGTTTAAGGAAAAAATACTTAAGGTATTTGGCGTTCAAAGTCTTTCTGAGATTGATCTGAAGCTCGCAAATAAAAAATTTGATGAGTTGGTTAAAGAACTTGAAACCAAAGCCATTGATCCAATTTTGAAACCAGTAGAAGAATATATTGAAAAAGAAAGAAAAAAAAGATGGTATGCAAGAATGTTTACTTTTTTCTAGAAAAGGAGAAATACTATGAGAAGATTTCTAAATATAATTGTAAGGGGCTTAATTGACACTTATAAACTTTACGACATTATTCATCTTAAAGTGTTTGATTTTCTCTTTGCGGCAATAGCCATTTTCATGGTTGGTATTACATTAAATTATTTTGACCTGATGATTATTAACGGTTTTCTAGGCATAATTTTTATTATCGCCGCGACTTTCATTGCATCGCAACCCAAAATTGTGGCAGGCTTAGTTGGCATTGGAACGGGAACTAAATTAAAAGAACCGATAAACGGAACTACAGACGCTCTCAAAGTATGGACAATGTTTTTGGGCCAAATGATGATTTGGGTTTCAATATTTTTTCTTGTATGCGCGACAATACACTTTGATAGAAATATCGGAGTTATGCCGATAATCATTCTTGGCCTCTTTATTATTTTTTTAGCGGCTCCGCTATGGGGTTTTCAGTCTAAACTTCTAAAAAAATTGGTATACGGATATGCAATTATTATGGTTATTGTATATTCAGCGTGCATGATTTCTCCGGCAAGCTATAAACATTATACTGGAGTTGATCCCATAAAGTTTTTTAGAGCCAACATGTCCGATAAAAAAATTGCTGAAATTGAAGATATACAAGAAGAACAGGCAGATGAACATAGAGAGAAGAAATTGGAAAAAATCGAAGCAAAAATTAAAAAACGGAAAAAATTAACTTCCAAAGAAGAAAAAATTTTGCAGGATAGCAAAAAAAAACGAGATAATAGGTCAATTCCGGTTAAAGCCAAGGGCGTGGCAAATAGCTCCTTACTTGCAATAAAGAATTTATTTGGCGGCGATGAACTCACCGATGAAGAGAAAATAGCCATTGAGGACGGCTATTACGCGCGAGCAGATAAAATAAAAATTAAAGACCCCGCAAAAATCAAGACACCAAAAGATAGGCAAGAAGTAATATCTCGACTTTCCAAAAAGGTGCCTTTATTTGCCAAGGCTCGGCAATATACTAACCGCTATGAGGCTGAGTATCAATTATGGCTGGGGCGGTTGGAGTTGGAGGGGGCTTTGGGGAGGATGATTGAGGAAAGAGGAAATCCGAGATATGTCAAGATTGAAAAATCTGGCGAGCTTAACCCTGCCGGAATAATTCCAAAATCTTCAAAAATAACC
>JAGLYP010000011.1 GCA_023132155.1 Candidatus Parcubacteria bacterium | reverse complement strand
AACCTGCCTTTCAGTCCTGTTATTGTACCGTCATCTTCGACGCCGAGCAGAATTTTTCCGCCCTTTGAATTCGCAAAACAGACAACATACTCCCCAATTGTTTCCGCTTTAATATCCGGTGTATCTGCTTTGAATTCCACAAAGCTGGATTCGCCTTTATTGATAAGTTTTAAAAGTTCTATTTTGTTCATATTGGTTATCTCCTTTTACTCTTTTCGGCTACCGGCTTAAGGCTGGACACTATGTGCTTCGAGTAAAATTCAGGTTTTCTTCTCGTTCCCATGCAAGAACTGATACCGGAACTTATTGAGAAGTTACTTAAATTCTTTCCATAATAATTGTTACCTTTTGTTATACTTTACCATACCAAAAAGGGGGTCTATGTTATATCAAAAGGTAATTAGATAAAAATATTTTGTTAGTTATAAACACCTGTCTTGAAAGTCATTTAAGTCCGTTTTATATATTTGCAATTGCTCCTTTTTAAACATTTCTAATATGATAAGGATATTCTTCCCAAAAATAACAACGGATTCGTTATCATTACAATAAATAGCCTGAAGCCTCCAATCATAATTCTTACCCTCTAATATTCTTTTTGGAAAAAACGCCATCATGTGTTCTTCTCTAATTGTTGACAACGGGGAATCGTGATCATTAATTAATAATTTGTGGGGATTTGTTGCATCGTAAATTTGAATTTCTCCATAATCATCAGAAGAAATATTCTGCTTTGAAAACCGAATTTTATTTTTTTCCGAAAACCCATCAACTTCTAATCTTTTTTTTGAACTATTCCATTTTAGATTCTTCCCATATTTTAAAATGGATAAAACATCTGCCTTTATTAATGGATCTCGGTTTAAATCATTTTCACTTTTTACATATACAAATTCAGAATCGAAAGAGCTCCTTAAACTGTAATAGCTTTTATATGTTTTGGGCCATTTATAAAATGCAGCTCTCTTTGCAAGCAAAGAAGATTCGTTTGCTTTTCGTTTTTTGTCTTCAACGGGAATTGAATCCTCCAAAACAATTGACACATACTCGCAAAACCATTTTTCAAATGTCTCAGCTAAACCTTCCTTTTCAATCTTTTTTAAATTTCTATCCTTTTCTATTTTATTTATGAATTGTTGGAATTGAACATAAGTTACAAATAGTCCAAATCTGGTTGTTATGAACCATGAAAATGATTTCCTTGTTTCATATACTGCATTAATAAAGTCTTGTAATTCATATCGAGAAATTTTCTTTTCTGAATTCATTGCATCGGTTTCATATTGATCCCCCAAAAGGTAGGCAATTCCAGCATTATGCCTTCCTATTCGACCAAATCTTTGCAAAAATGAGGCGGAATCATTAGCTTCAAAAATTAAATAATCACAAGAAAAATCAATTCCGATTTCTATTGCAGAAGTACCTATAACGACCAAGGTCTTGAAAGAAATCTTTCTTTCTTGTTTTGACATTAATCCTCGTATAGGTGTTATTTCATTTTTTTTGAAACCTGCTTCCAATAATTTCTTCTCAAGAACAATAATCTCAACAACAGAATTAAGAATTACTATCAAAGGAATGTAGTCAATTTTTGAAGTAATTTTTCTTTTTTTAGTTAATTTATTTTTTAAAGAAACCAACTCGTCAACAATTCTTTGTACCTTGGAGTCCCTCTCTATTCTTATTCCAAACAAATCAACCTCATAAATAACTATTCGGCCACAATCATTCATTTCAAGTTCAATTACCATTGGTTGAAAAAGCTCATTAAGGATGTATTTAACATTTTCTGAAGGGGTAGCAGTTAAAAAAACTTTTTTGGGAAATATTTTTAATTTACTCATTAAAAACAAAGAAGAAATTATATTCGTTAATTCTATGCCCCAATATATATGAAATTCATCAAATACAATTGTATTAAAGTTCTTAAAAAGAGCAATTATATCTGCACTGCTTCTATACTTTAGAGTTAAGATCAAAAACAAAATATCTGGATTCGTTAAAACTATAGTCTTTCCGATGTTGTGAGATAATAAATAATAAAGAGCCTCACCATTTGTTTTACAATTATTGTGTTCTCTTATTTTTTTAAGAAAATCTCCATCAATTTTAATAAGTGTATAATCAACTGATTCAAAAAATTTATCTTTATAAGAATTTTCATCATACACAAAATAAGTCTTATTCATTTTTTCTAAAATATTTTCAATACTTCGTTTTTGATCTTGAATTAATGCATTTGTTGGATAAATAAAAATAGCATTTTCATTATTGTCGATTACAGGAAATGAAGCAGCAATTGTCTTGCCGCTTCCTGTCCCAGAAATCAGCACAAAAGCATCTTTTTTATACCAATTGTCATAAATTTGTTTTTGGTGTTTATAAAGAGGGTGTGGAGAATTTTTTACCTTATAAACTTGGAGTTTTAATTCGCTAATTTGCATTAATTTTTTTCAATATCCTTTTAGGAAGGTGGACTATTTTGTTTAAATTAAATATAAACCAATCTTCTTCTATCGTTGCTACCCGATAAAAAGAATGTGGCGGAATTTTTACAACATCCCCTCGTATAATATTTCCTGATATATCCAATGGATTGACTGAATGGGAAGGCGAAACAGGTTTTTTAGAATATTTTGCAACAGGTTCTTCCAGTTCGTCCCAATAGATACGACAGGAAGCACCTTTTTTACCAAGACGGACTACCGAGGGCAATTTATAAGAGTTATAATTAAAAACATAAAATTTAAATGCATAGAGATTATCTTTTTCTTCTTTAGAAAAATAATTTGGCACAACAACATTTTTCCAGCCATAATTTGGAGAATTAATTTTCTTTGCACTATCTCCAGTTGTTAAAGTTTTATCATCTAATGCATTGTAAGTTATTGTTTCTCTGATACTACATAAGCTGATAGAAGGAGTTGCATAGCAATTAAAACTTTTAAAATCTTCTTCATATTTTGGAGTGTTGCCTACAAAAATAGCATAAGAGAATTGGTTTAAAGCATAAGATAATGCATAGTTATGAATCACAGGTATAGTTGTTGAAATTTTGCTTATTTCAGAGGAGGAAAACCAAAGATAATCGTGTAAAAACAATGATCCTTTATAAACCTGTATCCCTTTTTTATTCAAATTTATACTCTGATAATTTGTCATGTTCATTTCTTCTTTTTATTTTGACTGTTATAAAAATTTTGTGAATCAGTATAAACCTTGCTTAAAAATTCCTTATCTAAATTTGTTTCTTGAACAGCTTTTATAATTTCATCAATTTTATCTTCTATTGTAATCTTATTTTTATTGCCGGCCATTTCCTTATATGACTCAAGAATTGATGTAACTTTTTCCTTTGTTATTTTGCTATCTGTTTTTTCATCGTATAATTCTAATGTAAATTCCAAAGAAGTTATAATTTCTTCCCAACCAGCAACAATACCTATAATATGATTTCTTACATCCCCGCCAATTCTTGTTTCAGCTCCATAGCTTTTACAAGACAAAAGAGATTTTACTGCTAAAATAAATTCTTCTTTTGTAACGCTCTTCAAGGTAATTATGGAAGGAAATATTGTAGCCGGTTTAACAAGATATCTTGTCCCAAGAGCTTGCCCTGTAGAAATATCTTTATCATTAATCGCATTAAATGTGATTGTCTCTTCTATATCATTCCAAGGCAAAAGAGATGTAGCTGTTGAATACTCTATTCTATGTTTGATATTTGCTTCTGAGCTTAAAGCTGTAGCTCCGTGCAAAATACAACGAGGGCATTTACGACATAAATTATCTTTTAAATAGCATTCTGTTATATTTTTAAAAGGGTCTTTATTTTTATCTCCTTCGTTTAAATCTAAAGAGTCTACCGCTGTCCTGAGCATTCTTTCCATTTCTCTGGTCTCTACCGCTTTTTGCTTTGAGGCTAAAAATGCAACTCTTGAAATTTGCTCTTTTATAGTAACAGAAGTTGGCGTAACCATTGTATTTAATTCTTTTGTGTCTTCAGTTCTAAATGCCGCGTAATCAAGGATTTCTCTAATAATTAATATCTGAATTGTTTTCGCCCCAATTATTGGCTCTGGTGTTGCGAGAAAATATGTTTCAAGACTTTCCCATACATTATTGTTTCCCTCTTGAGCTTTACTCTCCATTTTTTTTCTCCTCTTGCTTTTTTTCATTTTTAAAATCATCAATATCTTTTTTCACTGAATCGTTGTTATTAGCTCTAAATTTATTTGAAGGAAAAGGGATATTACCCCAATCTTCATAATTAGTTTCCCATTTTTTATTAAGTTCCATAACATTGGATTTATATCTTTTTTTTAAAAAAGCTGGGAATTCATTTTTGATTTTTTCAAATCTCTCAACATTCTTCTTACGTTCTTTAAAATATATTTCACCATCAATTATCTCTATAACTTTTGCTATTTGCATCTCAGGCAGCTCATCTCTGAAAATTATAAGATCAGAAATGGCAACTTCCAATTTTTTAAATGCTTCATTACTGACATAACCGCTTATTCTATTCATTTCGTGTTTTCTAAGAGCTTTAGATTTGATTGAATTCTCTGTATATTGTTTTTTGTTTTTTGCCATTTCCAATATTTTGGAAACCGGTCCCATAATCTCATACTTACTAGGCATTGAACCTGTTAGATAAAAATCCAGGTAATTACAAAATTCATTAACAATATCTGTAATTTTCCCCTTGTTCTCTTCTAAGCTAAATTTTTTAAACCCTACCACAATCAGATCTCTCATTCCTTCACCTCCCATATATTTTCTATGTAATCATATACATAAGAATTATTTACTTGCTTCTCCTCTTTCATTTCAATTCTTCTTAAAAGATGCCCTTTTGTTTTAGACTTTAATATGTCATATAAATTTGTCCTGTCAGAATAGGCAGTTCGATAGCTTAAACATAGCACCGATGCAATTGCCTTAAGCCATTTAATATCTGATTTTATATTTATCCCTTTTTCATTATTAAAATCATAATCTCGTAGCCATGAATCGCCTACAAGTTGTTGCAACAGTGAATTTTCAGGAACAAATACAGAACCCTTCCTCTGTTCAATATCTATTTTTAAAATATTATCTGCGATTGCTATAGAACAGTTTAATTTAAGTGCAAAAACAATTGAGATAAATAATTCGCGGATGCAACCATTGATATCTGAATCATCAGACCACCTAAGTGATTGCTTCAAAGGAATAATTACAAAATTTGGCGTTTGTGCAATTATTCTATATTTAGGTATTAGTTTATAAATTTCTTTTACAATATCTTTAGCAATGTCGCTTTTGATTTTATTTCTTTTAACATCATCTATAAAAGCAGCCCAATTATCATATTTAGTAACAAAATCATTGTTTAACATTTCTAATGATTTCTCAAGGTTTGGTTTAATTGGGAAATCATCTCCAAAGTATCCAATCAAGGCCTTATCAATTTCATCTCTTTTAATATTCTTCTTTTTAATTGAAAGCATTTCTCTAAACTGATCATCTTTTTTAATCTCAGTAGTAAATTCAGCAAACTTCTTATACGCCTTCCTAAATTCATTATTAATGATATTCAGAGCTTTGGAATCATCTTTTTTTAATGGCAAATCAGGATTGTATTCCAAGAGGACGCGGATAAATTCTTTTTCAAAGTCTTTTGGCCGATTATCTGCCAAAATAAAATCCTCTATTGTCTTACTCTCAATATTATCAATGTTTCTTATTACATTTAAAGCTATCTTTGTTGTTTTGGAAAAATCAGGTATAAGCTCTGGATTCGTAGAAAATTCTGACATTAGATTTTCTGTTTTTTGACGTAAATCATCAATTACTTTTAAAAATTCTACTCCAATCTGACTTGAAAAATTGTATTGCGGAAAAAGAAATATTGTTTTGTTAAAACTATTTTGATTTAGTAATAATTTTTTTAAATAGATTTCACTTCTACATCTCTCACAAATTACAATTTTACCAGGTTTGCCGTGAGCCGCTGCTCTATTAGTAAAACCTTCCGGATTATCAACTATATCGACAGTTGATAATTTCCCTTTATTAAACGCAGAATTACAAACAGGGCAAACATGATCTCCAGATGCTTTTTTTGAATTTATTTTTGATTTCTCATAATTTTCTAACTGTAATTTGTAATTATTATTGTCGGTTATTGGATATTGAATATCTAATAAAAAATCATTCGCCATTTTGCTTTCAATTTTTCGTTTTGGCTTATTTTCTTCTTCGATTTCAATTTTTTTCCAAATATAATGTAATATCTTACAAAGGACTTCTTTGCGTATTTTTGGTTTTAATTGTGCAACTTTTGTAAAATTTGAAATTGTTTTTATCAGTTCATCATCTCCAATATAATCTATAAGTTCAGAAGTGTTTAATTCCCAAAAAGGATATATTGAATATGCCATTTCATTAGAATAATCATTATTAGACATTGCCTTTAATTTCGAGAATGTTCTTTGACCGAATATTTTTTCATAATTTTCTTTTATTTTTTCCGTAATATCTAAACCCCATATCTCTTGTTTTATACTTGCTTGAAAAAATTTAAAACAAGCTACTTCATTTTGGGCAGAAATAACATCTTCTGAATATGATTTAAGACTTTCTAAGCAAGAATTTTTATCACTAAGCAGAGAATTTTTAATCTTTGCTAAATCATTTTCAAATGTTTCCTTTATTTTGCTTTTTGTAACTGTATCTGAATTTTCTTTCCAAACATAATAATAGGAATAAGATTCAATTATTTTTTTACAAATTTCATTTTCAAGAAACTTTTCATATAATTCTGGTTTACTATAACTGTTTAGGTATTTTTGAAAATCTGTAGGATTTTTTCTGCCTCTTACTTCTATTAAATAAAAAGGCAGCTCTTCATAATCAAACAACTCAGGCATTGGTATAGCCTTTTTATCCATAATAATATTAGGTACCACTAAACTCTTAGCGTTTTCTTTTATATTTTCATGAATTATCTGCTTCAATTTATTACTGATTTCTTCTTTCTTTATTTCTTTTGATTCTGTTGTGGATAAATAACATGTTCCTTCCGGAAAATATAATATTGGTTCCCAACCTTTAGCCTTATAAGCTTCTTGGCAAGCTTTATGTAGAAAAATTGAAGAAACTCCTCTTAAATAAATTTTGTGATAAGTATGCTTGAATAATTTTTCAATTCTAAAATTTCTTTTACTTTCCAGTAATTCTATTGCACCTAATAATGTCCCACAAGATGCAAGATTATCTACTGAATCAACAAAGTCTTGCAATTCTTTCCAGTTCGAACTTTCTGTTTCTGACATTATTGAGTTAATAATATTGCCGGCACTTTGTGCCGCTTTGTGGTGCAAACCAATACACCTTAAAATAGTTTGTTCATCTTCAATCTTAATATGTTTTTTTAAATCTGATATTGCAGTTTTTGCTAAATCCTCATCAATATGGGAAGGTGGTTTTTGGCCTTTTTTAACAGCTTCTTGCCACTCTGCTTTTTCCTTACCAATATCATGCAAAATAGCTGAAATTCTAAGTATGTTTTTTTCTTTGTCGGAAAATTTTTCACTTGCATCATTCAATAATTTTATTATTGAATCTATAATGTCATAAACTACTAAACTATGTTCAAAAAGAGATTGTGTATAAGGTTTTGTTTTTGCGATTTTTTTATGCCAATTTTTGTTCCTCATAAATTTTATCAATTCTTCTCGCATATTATATCCCTTCTCTTCTAGTGTTCAATTCTAAAACTTCCCAACACATCCCAACCCCATACTACCACTATTCCCAAAACCACAGTCATAGCCAATTCCAATAAGCCTGGAATCCGCAACAATTTTAAAAGGCGCTTCAAAAACCTTAATCACCATCCTGATTGCCTTTGTCTTCTGTTTGTTGTCTTTCTTCAATCGACCTTCGTTCCCGCTCCAACTCTCGCTCCAGCTCTTCCTCGGTAGGCAAATAAAGCATGTACTTAGATGCAAAGAGCTGTTT
>JAGLYP010000010.1 GCA_023132155.1 Candidatus Parcubacteria bacterium | reverse complement strand
AAATGTATCGGGTCAATGTTTTTGACTGGGAAGCGGAATTTTCTAAAATTATTGAAGGTGGTGGTTTTGATGCGGTAATTGGGAACCCACCGTGGGGTGCTGAATTTTCTGAATATGAATTAAGTTATTTAAGGAAATTAAATAAAGACATTATTGTTAGAATGATTGATTCCTTCATGTACTTTGTTTATCAATCAAGTAATAAAGTTAAAACATCAGGTTGTTTCGGGATGATTTTGCCGGATGTTGTGTTATATCAAAATGATAATAAAAAATTACGCAAATACATTATTAACAATTTTCGAATTAGAAATATTTTAAATATGGGTGATGTATTTGATATGGTTTCTCGACCGTCTGCAATTTTGATATTCGAAAAAAATAATCCCACGGAATCTACTGCTACGAAAATTGCTGATTTAACATCCTTCGGAAAAAATGAAAAAGATAGCAATATTACGAAAAATTCTCATTATGAAAAAATAAAGCAAAAAGATTTTGAGGACATACCTGGTAAATTATTTATCACATCAAAACCGGGAAAATATAAAATATGGACTAAAATAAATGAAACAACAAATAATTTATTAAGTGAGGTCGTGGATAATGATGGAATTCAGCGAGGTGTTAGTCCTGATTTAAAAGAGGCTTTTTTAGTTGATAGTGATACTGCAAAAAAGTTTCAATTAGAAAAATATAAACTAAAAAAAGTAGTTACTGGTGGAGTACATGTAAAAAGATATTTTATCAGCCAACCTGATCTGTGGTTAATTTATACATCACGTGATGACGATTTCCAGAAACTCCCCAAAATCTGTAACCATATTGATCAGTTTAAAAACAAAATTACATGCAAAGAAGTAAAACAAGGTAAACATCCAATATATTCGCTACATCGTCCGAGAAAAGAGCAAATATTTCTTAAAAATGAAAAAATTATTGGTGTAATTACCGGAGATAGAATTATAACCGCTTTAGATGATTGTAGAATATATCCAACAGACGGTTTATATCTTTTTGGCGTAGATAAAACGATAAACATTAATTACTTATTGGGCATTTTAAACTCAAAATTATTTGTATTTATTTATAGACTTCTCGCTATTGAAAAAGGGCGTGTATTGCCTCAAGTAAAGCCAAAAGTTCTGTCTAAGCTACCAATACGAGCCATAAATTTTGAAAATTCCGAGAGTAAAGCTCAATATGATCAAATGGTAAGTCTCGTCAATCAAATGCTGGCCATGAACAAAAAGCTCGCCGAAGCCAAAACCCCGCAGGCAAAAAATGTGTTACAGCGTCAAATCGAAGCGACGGACAAACAGATAGATCAATTGGTTTATAAACTGTATGATTTAACAGAGGAAGAAATAAAAATAGTAGAATCGGAAACTTAAAAATGCATAACCCGGCGGTCGAGCGGATTCAAGTGGTTTCCGCTTTCACTCCAACCCCTTGAACCGTTTACCTTAACTTTATGTTTTTAAGGAGGAGAGATGACTCATTACTACTTGGAAGGACTGAATTGTAATTGGACAATTGTGCGTGAAACACCTTCAAGTTCAAAGCTAATTGCAATTAGTGAAGAAAATAAAAAGCTTTATATAGATATTCACTTCACCAGCTCTGCTTCAGTAACAGTAAATATCCTACTGGAGGGTTCAGAAGACGAATTAAGTAAGGGGTTTCTTAATCCTGTTATGGAGGACATTGAGCGAATAGTGCTAAAGCATGGCAACTATGGAGTTATTGACTACACCATGGGGGCTTCTTCAAAAGTATTTGACGGCAACTATTCTATTAATAAAAAGATGCGTGAAATTATGAATAAGGATTTTAGAAGTTAAAACGAACATAACAAGAAGATTTGGGGACGAAGTTAAGGGCATCCATAAATAAAGCATGGTTAAAGGGAGGTTAGTTACTATACGTCCCGCAAAGCCGCACCTTAGCAGGGGGTTTTATCGTGTAAAATTGCCTTATTTTTCTTTTTCGCAAGCAATAATGCACGAAAACAAATCGGGCTTTTAGGCCCGCTACATCAAAGTTGGGAAGTAATATGGGGAATTGCCAGTAACTTATTGCGAGGCTATTATACCGTGG
>JAGLYP010000001.1 GCA_023132155.1 Candidatus Parcubacteria bacterium | reverse complement strand
GTTTTTGTTTTAAAAAATTTAATCTTCTAGCTATTTAAGGAGCTAAAGGAGCTATCGGTAAACCGAATCCAGTCGCTGTGTCATCCTCTGTTGTATGTAAATCATGTAATTTTGCTAAAATTTGCAAATTTGTTCTTGTCGTAGCTGCGTCGGTATCCCATAACTTTGCCGCTAATCCTGCTATATGTGGTGTTGCCATTGATGTTCCACCAATAATTTTATAACAACCATCCTTCCATGTTGATTTCACGGCTACGCCAGGTGCTCCAAATTCAACTTCTCTTTCTTCTACAATATAATCTCCATCATTTATTCCTCTGGACGACGAAAATGCTACTTTTTCTCCTGAATCAATTGATCCAACTGCTATAACTTTGATGTTTGCTGCTGGATAATCAATGCTACCGTCTGCCGGACCATCATTTCCCGCCGCCGCTACAAACAAAACTTCTGGATGCCTATCTATTGCGGCTTTAATTAAATCACTCTGTGTATCACTGCCTAAACTCATTGAAATTATGTTTGCCCCGTTATCTGCCACGTAATCAATCCCCGCGGCGATATCATCTGCCCAACAACCAGTAGCCCCGCAAACTTTTATTGCCATCAATTTTGTTTCTGGCGCTACTCCATATATTCCTGAACCATCACTTCCGCCATATGCCGCTATTGTTCCTGATACATGCGTTCCGTGGCCGTTCCTATCAGCGCAACCTTCCTTAATACCTCTTTTTGTTGTATCTTTGCAATCAATTATATTGGCTTTCAAATCCAAATGATCTCTATATACCCCCGTATCTAAAACTGCTACTTTGACATTGATACCACCAGAGCCGCCATTTATCATAACTATGCCCCAAGGTTTCTGGTCACCCGGATAACAAGACCTCTCAGGCGATGTTGTTTCCCCAACGCATTTGCAGCCTTCACATGCAAACCCTTCCGGACATTCCCCTAAACCAGGTTCGCCGCATTTCTCCCCGCCTTCTATTATTCCATTACCGCAACTCGGTTTTCCTAAAATATGATACAATTGAACAGGTTCCGTATCTATTAATCCCAGCGCGCTTAATACTTTTAATTTAGCTGAAACTTCAGTAGAAAATCCGCCGGAAAATTCATGTCTAACTCCCAACATTTTTTTTATTACTGAATTTTCCGTCAAAACATAAACTCTCTGCCCTGCCTGATTATTTGTTGCGGCTAATGCTATCCCTGAAACAGCTAAAACACCTACAACTAATAACCCTAAAATAATTTTTGTCTTTTTCATAAATTTTATTATTTAATGAATTATTATATAAATTATAACACTTTTATCTCAAAATACCAAAATTATATCAAACATTAATCTTAAATTTTTGTTAAATCTAAAATCAAACCTCATATTTTACAAACTCAAATCACCCCTTAACCACGGCAATCGGGTTTAAAGATATGATTATTTCAATTAAATCTTCCTGATTCTTCATAACCATATCAATATCCTTAAATAAATATTGCCCAAATGAGCTGCCTCTTGATAAAACTATAAAAAATATTCTGATTTACTATTTGTTTAATGTGCTTCCACCCAATCTGGCAAGGCATAATTTATATCAATGGCTTCCGTTTTATTACAATAATAAAGATCGTCATCAGTAACTTTTAGATTTATATTTTTTGTTCCTTTTCCCGTAAAGAACATTTGAACACTCGATGCTATAGAAGTTAAGGGATTTCCCGACTCAAAATTCCATTCCCAAGAAGCTATGTCTGTTCCACCATATGTGACAGAAGTGTCTGTAAAAAGAACTTCTTCGTCTTTACTAATAATCGCAGGGGAAAAAATAAAATCAATATATGGAAATTCGTGTTTATATGTTGTAAAATTTACACCCGACGTATCACTGCTTGCCCATGGAGATTCAAGGTTAGAGCTGTCCCAAACTTTTACCCACCAATAATATTCCTTGTTATAGGGGTCTGTTTGCAATGGCAGGAAGCCATGCGTTCGAAGAGAAAAATTTCCAATCTCAACATCAATTGAACAATTTGAGTTCGGATTATTAAATCCAAGACATTTTCCTGAATCAAAAATAGGGCTAGCCATATCGGCATCATCATCAATAATTATTTGATAAGCTGACTCTGTATCAAATGCGCTATCAATAAAATTCCACTTCAAATAAACATTAAAAATATTTAGGGCGCAAGCCTCACTGGCAGTAGGATTTAAAAAACTTAAATCTCCCGCAATAGGAGTCTGATTAATGATAGCTTTCCATGTAACTGAATTATTTGAAGTAATACCGTTTGTATCAACAGCATAAGCATGCCAATTTACTCCCAAAAGATTACTGGTATAAGTATAGCAACTATTCAATCCGCTACTGACAAAATTGCCATTATATTCGGTTCCCCCAATAACAAAAACTGCCTTTATTTCGTCTCCGTCAATATCTGCTACTGTAGCGCAAAAATCAAAATCATCAGTCAAAACATTATCCGGCGGCTTCACCAAAGAAGGAATATCGGGCATAACATTTGAATTAATATTTAACCAAAAATCCTTCCAACCGCTATTATTTCCGTCCATGTCATCAGCATAAACGGCCACATCAAAATTATCAACATTTGTCCAGACCCCCTTTATCGGCCGTATTTCAAAGTTAACAGTTCTTTCGTTGCCACTTACTGAAGTTAAACAAGATATTAGCTCAACTGTATTTGCGCCATAACTTATTGATTTTTTTGACGCAAAACCTCCGCCCGCGCAAACAATTTGATCATCAGTAAAATAATAAGATGTCGGATGCCAAGCATAATAGCCTCGGGGATTACTCCAATGCGAATCTTTGAAAATCATACTTCTTATGGTTTTAAATCCAGAATCGTTCTCAATAACTTTCATCGTTATCGTAAAAGTATCAGTGCCGCTAACCAATACCGTACCCGTACTGAAAAAAACATCACCCACGGCAGGGGGTACTTGATCTTCATAGCAACATGACATCGTACCATTACCAGAGCCTTGCGGAACACCATAAATTTTAAATCCAGCTGGACACATTGTATCCCCTAAAGCATCAGTGTAACTAACAGTCTGCATATCTGAACAGCAATGCATAGTGCCATTTTGTGCCGGAGGAAATTCTCCTGCCACAAGATAATTCATAGGGCAGCTTGTGTCCCCGAGAGCATTTGTATAAGCCACTGGAATAACATTGTCGATGGCTTTAGCAGGATGCACAAACACAAAACAAAACATAAGCATTAAAAAAAATGATGTAAAAAAAATATAATTATTTAATTGGTTGAAACTCTTTGTCGCCATAAATTTTAACATAATTTACCCAAATTCCATCACAGATATAGTTCATTCTGCACTCTTTACATCTTGAAAACTTCATTTTTCCTTCTTGGCTAGAAGACTTTGTAATTTCTCCTCTTTCGGTATGCAATAAAACATCTGCCCTTAAGCCAAGTAGCGGAAAAAACTTTTTTTTTACCGTACAATATGGCAAAAGTCCAAATCTTACTTTATTTTTATACTTTTCTAAATATTCATCCAAATATTTAGAAAATAAATGAACTACTTCTTTATATTTTGGTATAATTTCTTTTCCTCCTTTAAGCGCGCTGCCTAATGGTTCAAGGGTTTGCAAATGGTAACAATCAATTTTGGGAAATTTTTTCAAAAATTCAGAAGTAAATAATGGTAATACTTTAAAATTTTTCTTATTAATATTCGAATGAATTATCAGCCTAAAATTATATTTCATTTTATAAGCATAAAACCGCCTGAAGGCAATTGCAACATTTCTATATGAACCTGTTTTCCTTGTTAATCGGTCATGAATAATTTGCGGACCTTCAATAGATAGCATTATTTCATTTACGCCTTTTTCAAGAAGTTTTTTTATAAAATCGTCACCGAAACCATCTTCCCAGGCGCTAACCAAGGAGATTGTTTTGACTCCAAACTCCTTGCAAAAATCAATATAAAAAAAAAGTTGTTTATTTAATAACGGTTCTCCGCCTGACAATACTACTTTTTTTGGATGATTATTTTGTAATAATTTTTTAAAATCGACCAAGCTAACAACTTTTCTTTTTGTTTTTTTGCCTCCCTCCAAACAAAATAAACAATCCTTAAGGCAAGTCGGACCGATTTCCAATTCAATATAATTGGGTTTTTTTTTATTTAACATTATAAACAAAATTCACATATTTATAATTCAAACATTCTTTGCAATTTTCATGATAATTAATTTTTCGTTTTTTTTTCATAATTTCATAATATTTACTTTTGCTTACATGGCCAAAAATATTTTGCGAATTCATATCAATAGAACATAAACTTATATTGCCTTTAAAATCAAAAAATAAATAATCATCAAGAAAAACTTCACACTTTGTTTTAGGATTTCTTTTTCGCAAATATTTTTCCAGTTTCGCTGATACAAATTTTTTATGAACATCCTTTGGCATCTTGCCATTCCAATTATGCGCTACGCTAAAATCGTAATCTTTATTCTTTTTCTTTGCAAATTTTATAAAATTTTCCCATTCGTCCATATTATCTTCAAAAATCGTAAAATCAAAAACATAGTCTATGCCGTTTTTATCAACTTGGTTCATAATTTCAAAAAAATTGCTACAATCAATTCCTGTCCAAGATTCCATTCTTGTTTTTTTTAAAGAAAATATACTAAAACATATTGTTAAATTTTTTCTGTCCTTCTTTATTTTTTTAAAATATTCAATATGTTCAGGCTTTATACTTTGTCCTTTAGTGGGAATTACCAATTTAATTTTGGGCATTTTTTTATACAAAAGATCAATGAAACTAAATATGTCTTGATGTAGAAAAACATCACCACGTCCACTAAAAAAAACCTCTTCATAATTTGTACCTTTTAAAAACTTTAAGATTTTATCAAACATATCAAGTCCCATTTTTCCATGTTCAGACAATTTTTCTCTTAAACAAATTTTACATTTTAAATGGCACATATTGCAAATCTCAACTTCAAATATTCTTTTTGTTCTCCCGCACGGACCTTCCCCGCTATTTAACTCTTTTTTTTCTATAAACATAAAAAACTATTATTCACATAGGAATCATTTGCTTGAATCCCTTATCCCTTACATCATCAATAAAAATTCCACTACAAAATTTATCATATCTACAAAATTTACATCTTATACCTTTTAATCTATAATTATTTTTTAAATAAACGTCGAAAAAATTGTCTAAAGTAAATTCTTTAATATGATTCTGGGTTGTATCAAATTTCCCTTTTCCTCCCTGGCACACGGGCTTGTTGTCAAATTGTTTCCTCGCGAATTTCTTAGTAAAAAGCTGGGTGCAAAAATTTTTCAAGAAACAAAATCTGCACCTGCCAAAACAAACTGGCTTGGTTTTATTTTTCAAACAACTTTCAAACATTTTGTATTCGTCTCCGGTAATTTCGTTCCTAATATTCTCTTTGCGAGGCATCAAAAATTCATAATTTTCAAATATATATTCCGGAAAACGATTCCACCAACTTTTTATACTATTTTTTTGTAAAATCTCAAAAGTACGCTGGAAATAATCAAAATTATCCTCTATATTATAAAACAGATATTCATCAAATTTATCGTAAGCCCTTTCAACGGGAAAATAGTTTAAAAAATCAAAAGCCTTGATATTTCTTTTAATAAAACCATCAACTATGTTTGGCAATTGTTTTATATTTAAACCGTTAACATTAACACAAATTCTTAAATCTATTTTTTGTGAAAAAAATTTTATGCTTTTAATCAATTCAGAAAAACTACCAGATTCCCCGCATAACTTATCATGAATATCCTGCCTGCAAGAATGGCCTAAAAAAGTGATGTCAGTAATGCCGGAGTCAAGTAACTCCTCTCGACTTATTAAGGCTTTTTTAAAGTTGCCATTAAAGATTATTCTTATTTTATTATACCCCATCTCTCTTGAAAAATCAATTATTTTTAATACATTTTTATTAAGAATCGGGTTCCCTCCAGTTATAATCAATTCATTTTTTACTGTTTTTTTAAATTTTTTCTTTATATTATTTTTTAAATTTTCCATGCTTAAATCCGGTTTTACTCTTAAACTCTGCTCCAAGCAAAACATGCAATCATTGTTGCATTTGTTAGTTATTCTTATGTTCACAATATTTTCCATCATAATAAATCAAGAATTTTATTTATTTTTATAAGTTCTCGCAAAAAACATAATTTTTCTGCAATTATTTTTTTGTCATTATTAATAATTTTTATTCCATTCTTATTTATCAACTTATTAATATCCAAAGTTTTGTTTGCGATGCTACCAATTGGTTTTTTGATTTTTATTAATTTTACTTTATTTTCAAGCAAAAATAAACAGGGGTCTTTATCGAAATAAACATTACCGTCCCAATCAATCATAAACTCTTTTTCTAAAGTTTCCTGATGATAATATCTCAACGTTTCTATCCTTAAATTTTCATTTTTATGCGCAGACCTAAATTCTTTAATGTTAAAAATAAATTTCTCAAAATCTTTTAAGTCAGATTCGCTCCAAGACAAAATGCCGAATGCCGGAAGAATAAATAAATTTTTTATACCTATATTATATAATCTCTTAAAAATATCTAAATACTTCTCAATCTCACGTGGAATTATAACTAAATTAACAAAAATTTGCCTTGAATATTTTTTTATTTTCTTAAAAATCCAATCCTCTGTCTGGCTACTTACTGAAACAACAATTTCAACTTTGTTTTTATGAAAAAAATCAATTTTTTCATCATCAAGATAAAAAGCGTTTGTTCCAATGATATATTTTATATTTAAATCATTGGTTTGATTTATGAAATATTTTATTTTTTCAAATTCTATCATTGGCTCACCGCCAAAAAAATCAATAATCAAATTTCCAATTTTTTCTCTATTCTCTCTTAAAAATAAATGAAAATTGTTAAGTGTCTCACTTGACATTGATTTGTTCCCCAGCTCGACGCTGCAAAAGGGGCAACGGATGTTGCATTTATTAGTTATAATCAATTCTAAAAACAAATCGTTTTTCATATGAATCTTAAATTCCAAACTGAAAGTAATCAAAAAATTATAAAAAATTTCTAAAAAATGAAATGGATGAAATAATTTTATTTATCAACTCTAAAAGTTTCGTATCAAAAAAAATTGTTACAAGAGAACCGATAAAAATAAAAGGTGCAAAGGGAAAGGTTTTATAAATTGTTAAACATGAAAAGTCATGATCAATTTCTTCTATTTTATCTTCATGAAACTTGTAATTTTTTAATAAATGTATTTGCTTTTCAGCGAGCCCGTCAATATACAAAGGTAAAATTTTTTCAAATAAATTTTTTTCATTTTTTATCATTTTTACACTGTCGCGCGATAAAATCATACCTGGCTTTAAATCAATTATTTTAACTTGCGTCAACTCACTACCTTCAAGAAAATCCCTTATAAAAATTTTTATAAAATTGAATATAAGCATAAAACTGCCAATCGAGAAAGAAAGTTCAATAATATTCACCTTGTTGCATAATGCAAACCATAAAAAAAGCAATACCGTAAAATAAGAAATGATTTTATTTTTTTTATAGAATTTTTGCAAATGGCTGTAGAAAAAAAAGGATAAGGCAATAATTGCCAGTCCTAAAAATCTTATTTCAGACAATAGCCCAAAAATCATATTAGAAAACATCACAAGCAAAAAAAGAAGTGAAAAATATGACAACAGTATATCATAAGTTTTTTTTGTTAAAAAATCTTTAAAAACTCGCAACAAATTTATTTTTTTAAAAAATTCAAAAATTTTTTTAGCAAAATATACAATTGACTTTAAGAATATAAACAAAAAAACTGGTATATATATATTAAACAAAAATGTAAATGAAGGAAAATACCCTATAACATGGCTCTTATAAAAAATAATTGGCATTAGACTACAAAACATAATAAAAAACTTTCCATCTCCGGCAGCCCAAAAATTAAAATACCACAAAATGATTGTAATAATTACACTGATAAATAAATTTATTAAAAAAGCAATATAATACTCTTTATATAAAAAATTATTAAGAGAATCAATCAATTGCAGCTTGATCAAGGCAAATAAAATTAAATTTAAAATTAACGCGCAACAAAGACCAAAAATAATATTTTTATTTTTTATTTTTCTTGTCTTTATATCCATATATGAAATATATGAACCAAGCGTAATAATTGTTGGCAAAAATAAAATTAAAAAAAACTTCATTTTTGTTGTATTAAATTATAAACTTTTTTTTCTTTTTCACTCAAATACGGTTTAAAAAAATCTTTTTTGTCTTTTAAAAAACCAACGGTATGATATGTTATATTGTTTTTCTCAAGCATTTTCTTTACATCCCGCAACCCGTTACATGTTCTGTCATCTACCATATTGTTTATAGCGCCAGTTGCAATAAAAAAAAATTGACCTGTCTTTAACCTTGAAAGGATCTTAACAATTCTTTTCAAAAAATTAATATTTTCTGGGCAAACCATAATACCAATATTCACTGAGCAAGAATTATAAGGAAAAAATTTTTTAGAATAATATAAAACGTTTTTTATTCCAGCTATAGTTTGACGAAAACTTCCCTTTGATCTTGTTAAAGAATCATGTAAAACTTCATCGGCGGCGTATAAATGAACGGACAACTCCGTTAAACCGGCACGCAAAATATTTTTACAAAAATCTTTATAAGCGAACATCCTGGCATTTGTTTTTACTTGTATTGTCTTGTAGCCACAATTTCTAGCTTCAGATATCAACTCTATAAAACCCGCAAAAAGACTTGGCTCTTTACCGCAAAAAACTATTTGTTCACAACCCATGCTAGCTCCTTTTGAAATTTCTTTTTTAATTTTTGCAAAATCAACCAAAAAATCATCTTTTTTATTTAAACAATACCGACAATTATTATTGCACTTATCGGCAATTTGAAGAATTTTAATTTTCATAACTAAAAATATTTATAACTTTTTTTATATGGCTTTATATCGTTCCAACCATATAAATTAATATATTCTCGCCAAATACCATTGCAAAAATTTTTTAAAATACAATTTTGACATGGCACACCATGCACTTTGCTGCTATAAATCTTTCTTATTCTCTCGGGAATTTCAGAACCTGGACTTTTTCTCAATAACTCATTTTCCTTATATTCCAGGGAGCTACAAATAATCTCTTCTGGCAAAAAGCATAAAGGAAGGCTACAATAATGATTATCAATATATATACCTCTTTTCTTAGCAATTTTTGTACCGTCTTCAAAGTGTCTTGCCACATCGCTATATCGCGGTAATAATTCTTTTAAATTGTTTGCCGCCCTTCCATGAGGCTGCATAATTGCAACTGATATACAACGAATAAAATTAAAAGTATCAGCTACAAAAATAACATAGTCCTTGAAATACTTAAAATTTTTCTTATTAACCACGATATTAACAACGACCTCAATGCCATTGTTGTGCAATGCCTGTATGCCGCGAATTGTTTTTCTGAATGATCCTTTTAATTTTGTTAATTCGTCTTGAATTTCTGGAATATGCGAATGAAAAGCGACAAAAGCAGAGTCAAGTCCTGATAATTTTAACTTTTTCGCGTAAACATCATCTATGACAATGGCATTTGTTTGAATCTGCGTTCTTTTTACACCCATTTTTTTAGCGTGACTAATCAATTCTGGCAAATCATTTCTAATTGTTGGTTCTCCTCCGGAAAATGACAATTCAATATCAAGATTTTTTGAAAAACCATCGATTGCATGCTTAGCCTGATCAGTTGAAAGAGTTTGCCATTCTTCATTTTCCCTTCTTGTAATGTTGCAAAAAACGCACTGCTGATTACACTCCATCCCTAGTCTAATCAAATTGTTATAAAAAAATTTATTTTTTAAAGAAACGTCTTTCATCTATTTTTTATTTTAAACTTTATTTCCTCTTTTGAAACAAAAACAGGGAAAAGCTCATTCTTATCATTAACCCCATTTTTTCCCATATACAAACCAGCACATATCTCGTTTAATGAGCATATCTCGCAAAATTCAAATTTGTCATAATACCATTTTTTTTCATTAAAAAATTTTCTTTTTTTATCAAGAAAATAAATTTTTCTATCTTCTCCTTTGACTATCTTTCTGGTTTCAGTTGAAACATCCTCAAACCCGGGCATATAACAAAGCGGCACTCTTTCCACTCTAAATGTTTTTTGTTTCTTCTTTAAATAATCGGTTGCTTTTTTAAGTTCTAAATAAAAATCATTCAACTTTGGCACTACTTTTTTTCTAGTAGAATCATCAAGATTCTGCGGATCAATATTATTCCAGACAAAATGATTTATATAGGGAAAATTTTCAAGCAGCCAAACGACATTTTCGCTTAAATGATTTGAATTGAATTTATTTATAACAGTATTAATAGAAACCGCTACATGTTTATATTCTCTTAAATTCTCAAGAGCCTTCGCGATATTATCAAATGAATCATTTTTTCCAGACAAATATGCTTGAATTTCTTTTCTAATTGAATAAATTGAAACATGAAATGTACCAACACCTGCATTTATAATTTTATTTAAATAATTTTTGTCAGATATAATTTGCGCGTTAGTAATCATTTTGATTTCCAGTTTTTTCTTTTTTAGATAATCAATAATTTTAAAAATATTTTCTGAAACGCTAGGTTCACCACCGGTTAAAATCACGCCATCACAACCCTCGCTAATAAAACGATCAATAATTTTTTTTGCTTTACTTAAATCCAATTTCTGATTATTTGCCGGGTTCGAACAAAACAAACAATTTTGATTGCATTCTCTTGTTACTTGTAAATAGGCTAGATTACTCATATGCTTTGTTTCGGATTTAAATTTTTAAAACCAAAATTTTTTATATAATTTAAATTCATGCCTAAACATTTTTTTTCATAAACACAATTTTTGCAAGATAATCTTTTTATATAATTTTCATTTACAATAAAAAAATCAACAAAACTATGGATATTAATTTTATAATTTTTTTGAAAAATTTGCGCGTCCAAAAATTCATTTCTAATATTAACTATTTTATCATTATAACAAAACGGTAAATTAATAGCTCTAAATTCTTTTGTTGATAATTTAAAAAAACTATTAAAAAAAATCTTTAAGTCAATACTTTTTTTTATGTCATCAGACAGCAGCAAATAATTTTTTTTAAAAAAACAAAGTGATTTTCTTTTCTTCTCAATAATTTTTAAATTTTTTAATATGCCTTCCTCTGTTTCATGGTTAATTTCTATATAAAAATTTAAGTTTTCGTCATTCAAAAATTTTAATTCTTTTTTCTTCGATAAAATTAATGTCAGCGATTTAAACTTTTTTATAATATTTTTTAATTTCTCTATTTTATATTCATTTTCAATTTCTATTATTACTCCAATATTATTATCAACAACATTAATATATTCCCTTAACTCTTCTATGGATCTAGATTTTAAGTGTATTCGTTTTAACTTAAATTTATTTATAATTTGACTAAAAAAATCAAAATCAATTTTTCCAAGATCAAAAAAAATTTCTTTTAATTCCCCTGAATCAATTCTGTTTTTCCATTTTATTAAACTTTCACAAAAATTATTCATATAACAATCTTTGCATCTCTCTCCAAAACAATCCATCATCTTCCCATTAAACACATATTGATCCATCATTTCTTTTTGTCCCTTAATTTCACTGTGCAGTTTATAGGGATCTTGTATTAAATTTTCAAAATTTTCCAAATAAGACGCCGGCAATCTGTTGGTCCAGATATAAATGCTGTTATGTTTAGAGAATTCTAAAACTTTCTTTATATATGGTTCAGCTTTTTCAAATTTATAAAGTATTATATCCTTGTTCTGCCATGCTCGGCCAAAAGGAACAATGTGAAGCAGATCAAACTCACGCACACCCATGGAAAATAATTTCGCAACAATTAAAGGCAACCTTTTGTAATTCATTTTATTGATACAGATATCGACGCTAACAATTAATCCAGACTTTTTTAAAGCATTTTTAATCCCTTTCATCGCTTGCTCATACGAACCAGGCGCGCCTGTCAATTTATCATGCAATTTCTTTGTGTCACCATGAATTGAAAAAGTAATTTCGTCTAAACCCGCCCTTAGAGAATCATCTAAAAATTTATTATAACAAAACATTCTGCCATTACTTATGACCTGGACATGATCATATTTCATGTTTTTCGCTGTTTTTACAATTTCAATAAAATCAGGATGAACAGATGCTTCGCCACCACTTAAAATTGCGCGACTAGCGGCATTTTTTTTGCCCTCTATTAAATCTTTTTCTATTTCCTTAAACGTAAAATGTTTTTTTATATCCAACCCATCGTCTTGATCAAGGCAAAACAAACAATTATTATTGCAAATACTGGTAAGCCGCACCCAGTGCCTGTTCTCAGTTGTTGCTTTTTCTTTATATAATTGTTCTTCCAGGTTAACTGACATTTAACTAAAATTTTTTATTTAAAAGGATAAACCTTTTGTTTCGGGAAAAAACGATAGTAAGCGCTGACAAAACCGGGGCAAAGATCATAAAATCTGCAGCCACCGCATTCTTTGGCTTTCACCATTGATCTTGGAGGCACAATTGCTCTATCAAGACGAACTCCTTTGTTTGATATCTTTATTCTGTTATCATAATATAAATTACCGCTCTTTGTCATAAAATCACCCAAATAACAAAGTGGGATATCATTAACAAGGAGATTTAAATCCCTATTTTGAGCATAAACAAATACTTCATTCAGATATTTTTTTATTTGAGCTAAAACAGGTAAATTTCCCAAACATTTAAAAATCTTTTCTTTATTTTGCGACCCATATAAATCCATAACAGACAAATCGGCCTCTTTTATTCCAAGCTTGAAAATTGATTCTACTATAGAAAGCAAATATTTATAATTCAAACCCATAATCACGGTATTGGTTTTTAAAAGCTCTCCGTTAAAATACATGATAATATTTTTAAGAGCTTTTTCTATATTGCTATAACTATTTTTTCTTTGGGTAATTTGGTCAAGTAAAACATTATTATGTCCATGTACTGAAACAATAATCTCATCTATTTGCGGGACGAAAACTCGGGAAAAACTTTCGGAAACAAAAGCGGCGCCATTGGTAGCTATGCAAATTTTATAGCCTTTTTCTTTCGCATATTTTATGGTTTCGGGAAATATTTCTTGTATGCTAGGCTCTCCTCCAAGAAAAGTAACGTGATCGGCTCCATTCTCCGCTTCATTTTTTAAATACGCTTTTACTTCTGATAAACTGGTTGTTTTCTGACTTTTCCTGTTTTCTTCTTCAACGCAAAAGATACAATCATTAGTACAACGCCAACCTAAATATATTTCAATTCTCTTAGACATAAATTTTCAAGTTATTGCTTTAAACTCTGCCCAGCCATATTTATCAGAATATTCGCGCCAAGGCCCCTCGCAAACATTATTTTTTATGCAACCGCTACAGACACTCCCCTTGCTTTTCCCTTTACTTATTCTTTCCTTGGTAAAATCGTCAATAACTATTTCGTAATCGTATATTTTAGTATCAGGAATTATATTTTCTGCAACATATTCTTCATATCCCTTCATAAAACAATATGGTATTGCTTCAGTCATCACGCTCATACCACAATTTATACCAACATCAAGCGCGGATTTAACATAAGGTTCAACTAACGATTTCCTTGGCACCACTGAATCAAAATTTTTCATTGCGCTTCCAAGAGCGTGAACAAATGCAAATTGGTATTGGTCAACTTTTAAATTCATCAATAATTGAGCAATTTGTGGTAAATGTCTATAATTAGATTTTGTTATAACAGTATTCGTAATTACGAGCTGATTCAAGTCTTTTAAATTTTTTATGCCCCCAACAGTTTGGTCAAAACTCCCCTTGGCTCCAGTAAGATAATCATGCAAGGATGGAGTATGTCCATGCAGCGCAGGAGAAAATTCTGTAACACCGGCACTAATCAATTCTTTACAAAAACTCTTATACACAAACATTCTACCGTTCGTTTGAATTTGAATCACCTTAAACCCGCTCTTTTTTGCAAAAGATATTATTTCAATAATATCTTTGCGTATTGTCGGCTCACCACCCGTAAAAACAACGCCATTACAAGTTTTTTTTGCTTGTATAATATTTTCTTTAATTTGCTCTATATCTTTATTTCCAAATTTTTTTCTTTTATCCCCCTGCACGCAGAATTTGCAAATATTATTACAAAAAAAACCAAGTTTTATATCTGCTCTTTTCATGTTTTTATATTGATATAGGCATATATACCATTCTATTTATATTATATTTTTTTGGCATTCTTGTGGATAATTTCTAAGGCCTTTTTTATATCAGCTAAACTATGGAAGTTCGCGCAAGACCATGGTCTTCTGTCAGCAATTTCATTCTCATTACCGAACAATACCGTGTTGCTGGTTCCAGCATAAAATACGTCAGCACCTGCATCTACTAGGTCATTTACCTCTCTTAAATTGCTTAAAGATGAATGAATGAGCATGTTATTAGATTTTTATTAATTTATTAGCATCGTCTAAATATTGTTTTAGCATTTCATTACTTTGAATAACCTTTTCTCCCCAGTGTCTTTTTAGGTCTAAACTCAAATCATGAATACAATTATTACTGAAAACAAAATTATGATAAGGAGGTTTTAAAATTTTATATTTACTTCGCTGTTTTTTTTCCAAAAGCAAAACTGCATCGCTCGCGTAGGCGCAACCATCTGTATCAAAAAACAAATTATGGCTAGCTAAAGGACTATTCTTTATACGCTCTTCCTCGTATTCCTCAAAGCCCTTAAAAAAAATATTATGTCCTTTGCTCTTTTTTCGCCAATACAATTTTGATATTTTAAAAAATTGATTTTTAAAAATTTGCAAATCTTTCTCCCTCCATAAAACAGTATAATTAGCCGGCAAAAAATTAAATCTTTCCACCCCATAATTTATAAACTTTTTAAAATTATCATACAACCCATGGACATCAAGGGGCCTTATGAGCAAATTGACCGTTAAAAAAAATTTGTCATTTCCAAACATATTAATCGTCTCAAAATCATTTTTTGATTCAAAGTCGAAGCTTACCGCCAAATCAATTTCGTAATCCAAAAAAAAATTAAGCATTTTTTTTGTTAATAATTTCCCGTTCGTTACAATTTGATAAAAAAAATCATGTCCTGCATATTCTATGCACTTTTTAATTAGATCGTAACGCAATAACGGCTCTCCGCCAAAAAACTTTATGATTTTTTTCTCACTGCTATTATTATTTAAAAAATCAATAATTTTTTTAGCCACATCAAAATTCATATCTTCATCCTTTTTTTCAATTGGGCAATAAACACAACTTTTATTGCAACGATAGGTCAACATCAATGATGTCACTTCCATATTTTATTTCTTGACTTTTTTATTATTATAATTTACCAATGGATCTTTGGCAAAATACGAACCATTCTTTGCGTGAGCAACAAACCTGCTTCCGCCACAGCACTCCTTGAGAAATACACAATTATGACACTCACCAGGAACAAAATCTAAATTTACCATTTTTTTGGCAAAATTACTCTTGAAACACTTTTTCACGTTATCTTGAAGGGCGTCACCTAAATTCTTTTCAAATGAACACATCATTCTTATGCCCCCTTTGGGATCGGTTACCATTTTCACTAAATGCTCCTCATTTAATTCTCCGCTTATTACTTGAGAGGCCTTATATGGGTCATTGTGAACACAAAACGGTACAGAATCAACAATTTTATAATTTAAATTATATTTAGCATTCAAATTATGCAATTTATCAATTGCCAAGCACATTTCTTTCTTACTTGATCCTGGTTCACCATTTGAATCAAAAACCCTAAAAAACTGCCAATTGTCTGGCGCGTATTGCCCCAAATTCATATTGTAAATAGTTTCCAAATTATCAATATTTTTTCTATTTAAGGCTGTAATATACTCTAAACATAATACATTATATTTTTTCAACAATTTAATCGCATTTAGCCTTTTTGAAAAAACATTCTTAAGCCCTGTCTTGAGGTAGCTCTCATCATCGTCAAACTCATGTATGGATAACATTATATGGACTGGAAATTGACAAATTTTTTTTATTAACTGTCTATCAAGAAGAACGCCATTCGTGTTAAGCACTACATAAAAATTTTTTTTACATGCATACTCCAAAATTTCAAAAAAATCTTTTCTCATTGTTGGTTCCCCGCCTGATAATATTAAATATCTTATGCCATCATTATAAAATTTATCAAGAATTAATTTTATATTTTTTATTGATAAATCATTTTGTTGATTTCTGGTTTTTAAAGAATAATCATAACTATTAAAACAAAATTTACACATCATGTTGCATTTATGAGTGATAGTAAATACAATTCCAAATGGATTTTCTCTATAAAATTTCTTGTCTTCCAAAAACAAAAAATCTGCTGTATCATTTTTTTTCAAAACAGCAACCACATATTTAATGAATTCTTTATTTTTGTCAATTATAATTTTATGTTCTTCTTCATTTTTCGCTAGAACTGACAATTTAAAATTGCGTGATATTTGGCCTCTTTCTTTTTTTACACTTTTCTTTAAAAGCAAATTAATTCTTTCCGTTTTTCTTTTAAATTTAAGGATTACACCTTTCCCAAGCAACTTTATGTCATATAAAACCCAATTATATTTTATGGTTTTCTTAAATTTTATATCTGGCCAAAAAAGAACAGACAAAATCTGATATTTTATCATAAAAAAAACTTTATCTTTCCTTGTTTTATTTTTACCATCTACTGCCATGCGAACCATGCGAACCATGCGAACCATGCGAACCATGCGAACCATGCGAACCATGCGAACCATGCGAACCATGCGAACCATGCGAACTGTGAGAAACGTGTTTTCCCGTCGCGCCAGTATTATCAAAAAAATTATTATGCGCGGCGGAAGTCTGGTCCGGTGAGCCAAATACTGTGCCAAAAGCTACTAATAACGCAGTCATCAAAGCGACGTCCTTTTTTGTAATCTTGGCTTCTTCACTGTTCAAAAAAACTTTTATTGATTTTTTTGGTTTAGGAAATTTTATTTTCATAAATATTATTAATTATTTTTTGTTCTTTCTTGCAGCTTTAATATTTCTTCTTGACTCATGTCCCTAATATCAAATTGTAGACATAACAGTGAATATAATTGATCATCTATATTGTAATACTCATCACAAATTTCTTTTTGCTCGAAAAACATAGGATATAAATTTTTCATTCTCCTTTTTGCCTCATTATCATGCTCATGGACAGATAAATAGTCAAAGCCTAAAACGATTTTTTTGTCATAAAAAGCCTGACAAGCTTTTTCTGTTTCTAAATCCGTAATTTTATTACAATAATTATTTTTTCCATCGATACTACTAAAAAATGCGATACAATTATTTCCTTGAAGATTTTCATCTTCTATAAAATATTTATCACAAATATTTTTTATATCAAACTGTTTTTCCGCTTTTGCCAAAGGAATGAATATATTTACGAAAAAATTATAATTTTCTTGACATTCTTGAAAACCCGCCTCTTCATTGCCAATTTTTTTATTTTTTAAAAAATCACAGTACAAAAAATCTTTTTCTTCCAGCGACTTGCATTCCATGTATTCTCTTATATTTCCTCTAAATAATTTATATTTAGTCCATAAATATTCCCAATCAGTCTTTTCTTCCTTTACTTTTTCGTAACAGTCGTTATTATAATCTTCTTCAATTTTCTTTACTTCTTCTGGCGTAAAAATTGTATCTTTTGCGTCAATACCGGAATTATTTTCTTTATTTATTTTTATTTCCATGTTATGCATGTCGCCTTGCGGACCTTTTTTTTGTTTAACAGCAATAAAAAAACATGTAGCTCCCAAAAAAATTGCCACAAAGACAAAAAATAATAAAATTTTGAATTTCATAAATTTATATTACTATTTTAATATTTCTTTACCCAACTTTCGAACACCTTTCTAACTTCCTCATCTTCAAGCTTTTTAAATAAATAATCAAATATCCCCATATTTATTTTGCATCTATTGTTACAAGATAATTGCGGGAAAAGTGTTCCATGCTGAGCGTAATTATATACAGGACAAACTCCACAATAAGGCTTATAGACGCATCTATCACATTGAAGGCCGTCAAGGCAAGAGGCAACACACATAGATTTCACAATATCGCTGCCAACCATCTCTTCGTAACTACTTTTGTCCACGTTACCAATCATGAAAGTATCATCTTTAATCATTCTACCTTCATCGCAAGTATACACCTTGCCATCATAATTATACAAAAGTTGCCCAATGCCAGCTCCGCAAGGAGATCTCATATCTAAATCATTTGGATCTATTTTTGATAAAATTTTAAGTAAAATAAAAAACGTTCCTCTTTCATAAAACTCTATTTTTTTTTCAAGATTAATTTTTATTATATAATCCAAAACATTTTTATAATAATCCAAATATTCTTCCGGTGTATAGCCAATCTCTTTCCATGTCTTTTGAGCTGTCCCAAAAGGACTTAACGGACGAATATAAACTCCTTCAAAATCCAAAGATAAATTTTCGTCAACCATCTCTCTGTAAAAAGGAAAAGAGTCTCTTGTTATGGTATTTACAACCCCTGGCATACAATCATCAGCTTCTTTTTTGTATATTTTGTTAGCTTTCTTTATCCATTTAACAGCATTTTGATAACTATTCTTTGCTCCCGGAAAAATTCTGTTTTTATTATGTACCTGTTCCGGGGCATCAAGGGAAGTACTCAGCCCCACCCTTCTTTTAGCCAAAAAATTTAATTTTTCCTGATCCATTACACCAAAATTGGACATGAGATGTATCCTAATGTCTTTGTCATTATGTTTATTTTTTTCAATAGAGTAATCAGTGATAAATTTTAATATTTCCCAATTAAGTAATGGCTCGCCTCCTTGAAACTCAATAGAAATACTGCGATTTGTAGTTTGAAAAATCATGTCAACAGTTTTCTTTGCTATTCTGGCATCCATATCGTATTTTTTATCGCAGTTAATTTTAGCGCTAGCCTGACAATAAGTGCACACATGATCACATCTCTTAGTGAGAACAATTATATGAAGACTTGGGCCTTGAGCAAGAAAAGAATTTTTTCTTCTATAATCATTTATTAACACCTTTTCATTTATTTTATTTTTAATAAAATTACCATTTTTGAGCACTTGATAAATTTTAGATTTTGAATCAAGCTGCCCATAAATAAACTTTTTAAAATCGTCCAAAGATAAAAAACAAAAATTACCCACCTCATTTGTCAACAAAATGTTATTATTTATTTTTTTATATCTAAAAAAACCTAAATTTTTCTTTTTCACTTTCTCCAACTTGATCATAATTATTTTATTTCTTAATTTTGAGACACTGAAAGAACGTAATTTGCAAATTCATCAAAAACCCTTTTCTTGTCATTGTAATTACAATTGACCATTTCAACATCCCAAGAATTTTCTAAGTCAATTATCTTGAATTCAGCAATATTGCAAAATTGATCAATTGCCTCTCTTATCCCCCTATTTTTATAAATTGTTTTATTAAAATTCAATTTCATTTTATTTATTTTCCCATGGGACAGCAATTCCCAACGGATCATCTTTGTAATTTGCATCTTCTAAATCAACATCATCTCCAAGATCCAAAAAATTTTCCTCTTCAGGTCTTTGCCCATAAACAGCTGAAAAAAGAGCGCTTTCAACAATATATTTTCTAAAACCAGAATTTTGCTTTGAAATTTCTGATCGCAATGCTTGATTTAAAAGCTCATTGTAAAACTCGCCTATAATTTCTTCTGAAGTCTCTTTAATATTTTTTTTTAGTTTTAAATTTACAAACCAAGCATCTTGATCTTTTTGCTCAATAAAAACATAAATCTTATCTAAAAAAAGATAAGCTGTCCCTAAAATGGCATCTTTTGAATATATTAACAGGTTTATTTCTGCCTTGACAGTATTATTTGCTTTATTGATTTTAAAATTATTTTTCATATAGCAAATTTTTAGATTAATAATATAACTTTATTTTCTTTAATTATAACAAAGATATGGAAAAAATGAAACACCAATTAACTAATTCACAGGGCTATGATATTTCTAAATTGCCTTGATATACATAATCAACTAAAAAATCATTTTAAAATAATAAACAAACAAGACACGACAAAAATCAAACCTAATATTTTACAAACTCAAATCACCCCTTAACCACGGCAATCGGGTTTAAAGATATGATTATTTCAATTAAATCTTCCTGGTTCTTCATAACCATATCAATATCCTTATAGGCGCTGCTTGCTTCATCTAAATCTCTTTTTGTCCTGATTGAGTGGATTACGCCTTTCTCATCTAATTTTTTTATTTCTTCTTCCAGATCCAGTTCTCTAATCGCCTGCTTTCTGCCCATTTTTCTCCCTGCTCCGTGAGAACAGGAATTATAACTTTCTTTGTTTCCCAGCCCTTTGACAATATAACTTTTTGAGCCCTGCGAGCCCGGTATTATTCCGAGCTGTCCAATCTCGGCTTTGGTAGCTCCTTTTCTGTGAACAATCACGTCCTCGCCAAAATGAAATTCCTTGGAAGCGTAATTATGCGCGATATTAATAAATTCTTCATACTTTGTTGATGGAATAATATTTAAAATAATATCTTTAATTCTTTTCATCATCAATTTTCTGTTGGCCAGCGCGTAATCAAGGCAAAAATTCATTTCCTTAAAATAGCTCTTGCCGATATCCGAGTCCATAGGCAAATAAGCAAGCTCCTGTTTGACTAATTCTAATTGGTTTTTTTTCCGACAATGTTCAATCGCTGATTTATTGTAATAATCAGCTACTTTTTTTCCTAAATTTCTGCTGCCGGAATGAAGCATAATCCAGATATAACCCTCATTGCTCTTTTGGATTTCAATAAAATGGTTTCCTCCTCCAAGCGTGCCCAAGGATTTGCATGCCATGTCCCATTCTTTATTAACGCAAAACATACCATTGGATAATGCCGGCATTAAATTTTCGTCTTGCCTTGTTTTGTGCCTGTTAAAACCCAGAGGAATTACTTTTCTAATTTCGCTCATTATGCTTTTTATAGTATCCGCGTCAATTTCTTTTATCAAAGTTTTTTGCGCGCAAACCCCGCAACCGATATCCACCCCTACGGCGTTTGGAATTATTGCGTCTTTAACGGCCATTACTCCGCCAATCGGCATGCCATAACCCTCATGGGCATCAGGCATGATAGCAACATGATGAAAAGCATAGGGATGGTTGGCTATATTTTTAACTTGCCTCATCGCCCCTTCTTCTATGTCAGCCAGCCATAGTTTTATGGGTATTTTTTCGGATGTGATAATTTTTTTCATAATAGCTTAAAACTTTTTAATTTTATTAAAAATCATTTTAATATCTCTTATGAAAATTCTTGAGGTAACCGGGCCGATTCCCTTAAACTTTTCCAAACGCTTTTTTAGGTCATTTAAATTATCTGACGATTTTATTAAATTCGTAACGCTCCCGTATTCTTTTTTAAAATTCTTGCAAATTTCCAATAATTTATCAGCCGTGGAATAATCATAGCGGACATAATGACCCTGGTCCAATATCTTAACCAGCTTATCCCAGCCGGCGCCTAAAATTTTCTCCGGACTATCCAGTCCGGCTTTTATAAACTCAAAATAAGTTTGGCGAGCCACACCCTCCTGTATGGGCTTGCCAAACAAAATGCAAGCCAAAAACCAGCGAAAAAGCTCTTTTTCCCGCCCTTTGCCAAGGTCAATATTCAAATCTTGTGAATATATCTTGCCGGTCATATTTATATATTTTAATTTTTAATTTATTCTCCTTTTTTCTCCAAATATAACATCAATTATACCAAATAAATTTATCTTTTATTCCTTTTTCTATTCCGCAACCCAAAAAACACAGCCGCTCCGATTGCTAAAATCGTAATAATCCATTTTATTGGAAAATTAAATTTATTTTTTGTCGGCGGCGTTCCTAATATAAAAATCTCAGGCTCAACAACTTTTGTTTGTAATATTTTTTGCTTTGGATTGGGATTTTTCGGCAATACAACTTTTTCCAACACAAAATTAGGCGTTTTTAAATCAATCACATTTTCTTCTGTGTCAAGAATGGCAAAAGTATCGGGTTTGCCGTCTTTATTGGTGTCACTCGCCTCTAAGTCTAAAACAAAATTTTCATTATAGCGAAGCCACAAATCATCTTTTCCGTTTTTGTCAGTGTCAAAAACCGACAATACAATCCGCCCCTCTTTTTTATAAATAGTATAATTTTGATTAATTTTTTCACTGCTATTATATTCCACTGTATATTCGCCAAATTGAATTGTCTTAAAAACCTCTTCATTATTATTTTTTTGGGCAAAAACAGGGTTAACCAACAATGCCAAAGTCAAAACAATAAATTGTATTTTAATTATTTTCATATTTTTCTTTTTGTTTAAGGCAGGCATCTCTTAACATATCCTGAACTCTAATTTTTTCTTGTTTCTCCCAAGCGACTATTTCCGCCTCAAGCTGTTTTATTTTATTTTCATTTTCTCTGATTTGCGTTCGTCTATTAGCATTTTCTTTATAACTTTCAGCTATCGCGTGTTCAACAAATTGCTTGGTTATATGCTGGTCTCGCAAAATATTAATCTCTTCATCAGTCAAATCAGCCCCGGGAACAACCGCTTTCTTGGTTTCTGTCATAAATTTTATTATTACATCCTTTGGGTCGCCTAAACTTTCCATGGCCTGATACGCGGTTTCTATTCCAACATTTACAACCTTGCCTGTTATGGTTTTTGTATCAATCGCTATATCTGATTTTTTTGGAACAATCGCTTTAACCGCGCTTAACAATCCGCCTGCTCGCGCCAATGTTTCAGTGCCTGTTAAAAAGGTTTTAAAAGATTTTCCGGCATTTATTCCAGACTCAACAGTAATATAAGTGGTGTACATCAGCCGAATCGTGGCTTTAATTAAATTCTGTTTAATATTTTTAGATAAAGCGTCTTTATACGCGCGGGCTTCTAAACGTATTTGCCTGTCAATTTCCATATCACGTTTAAGCTTAAAATTTTCTACTTTTAAACTTAAAATCCGCTCATGCGCCCGAACCACGCCTTGCGCCTCCCAGCTTCTTGATTGCAACGGAATACGCGCGTCAATATCAGAATATTTTTTCCACTCAATTTCAAACTCCGGCGCGGCATTACAATTATGATCAAACGGGCCATCCGGTTTAAAACCGGTTTCTTCTTCGCTTTCTTCTTTCTCATCTTTGTCTACACATTCATCTCCTTGCCTGATATATGGATGTTGGCAATATTCACACTCATCTCTGGGGTGGAATATTCCTCCACCCGCTTTACAATTATCTTGAAATTGCTTTAATAAATGCGCTACCCATCTATTGTACTCACTTCTCACATAAGTATTGGCTGTATTTGAGGAAATTCCCAACTCATCGCAAAACTCATTATGAAAAGCGCATTTGCAATATTTATAATTCATAACCGGTCCGCAAAAATTATCTTTAATGTCCGGTTTTTCAAATCTTACCATTTTCCCGGCACACCCGGTTAACAAAATAAGCAAAAATAAAAACACCGCGCATGCTTCTGTCCGCCATAAAATGTTTTTAAAATCCGCTTTTTTCATTTATTTAATATTAATTATTTTCAGCAAATCCTTAAAAATATATATTTTATTCCTTTTCTTGCCATGTTTTGCAATATTTATTGTCGGAGACACGTAATAGCGCCATAATACGGCAATTTAGAAATGTCATACTTGGCTATTTTTTCCAATCAATAACCAAAATCCCCTGCCCGCGTTTCTTCACAACCAGCTTCTGCCCTTTTCGCCATTTTAATTCATCTATAATTTCTCTTGGCAAAGTTACGCCCAAACTGTTTCCATGGGCATATATTTTTCTGATATTGTTGTTTTTAAGTTTTCTACGCATAGCGCATAATTTAATATTTATTTATGTATATATTATAATACATATTTTAATATATACATAATTATTAAAATAAAAAATATCACATATTTTTCAAAAGAAAAAGAGGTAATGATGCAATAACGCATATCACCCCCTTTTATGTTGTTTTCAAACGAACTTATTTAATAATTGTTGGAAAAAATTATTCCCATTCAATTGTTGCTGGCGGCTTGGATGTTATGTCATAAGTCACTCGATTCACTTGTGGTATTTCCCCTGTGATTCTTTGGGAAATCCGATCAAGCAGTTCATGGGGTAAACGCGTCCAGTCAGCGGTCATATAAACGGTGGTGTCAACGCATCTTATGTGAATGACATTACCATAAATTCGACTCTCTCCCTGCTGGCCGGTACTTCGGTCACCGCTTAATACTGCAAATGCCTGACCGATGTTATAATAAAGACCGGCACGATGCAATTCCTCTAAGAGGATAAAATCAGCCTCTTGCAAAATACGGACTTTGCGCTTGGTCACGGGACCTTTTATTCGGATTGCTTCACCGGGTCCGGGAGAGGGTTGTCGGCCATAAATCTCTTTTGGCAATCCTAATATCTTAGCCAAAACTCTCACTTCATCCTTGAAAATTTCGCGAAAAGGTTCAATCAGCTTCAATCCCATTTTTGCCGGCAATCCGCCGACATTGTGATGGGATTTAATCTTAGCGGTTGGTCCGCCGTGGGCAGAGATTGATTCTATCACGTCTGGGTATAATGTACCTTGGGTTAAAAACTTAATCTTTTCGCCATATTTTTTTTCCAGCTTTTTTGCAACCTGCCCAAATTCCTTGATGAATTGATGGCCAATAATTATCCTCTTTCGTTCCGGATCCCGCACGCCTTTTAATGATTTTAAAAAACGCTCATGGGCATTAACTACCGTCAAATCAATGCCGGCACGAGAAAACGCCTCCGCCACTTCTTCGCATTCATTTTTACGCAACAAGCCTGTATCGACGAAAACAGCATCAAACCTATCGCCAATCGCCTTTTTTATTAATAGGACAGAAGTGAAACTATCAACACCGCCGCTGGCTGCTACGATCACTCTCGCTCCATTGGTCTGCTTGCGTATCACTCTAATTGAGCTTTTTAAAAAGGATTTCATCTCCCAATCGCCGCTTACATGACAGGCGTCAAACAAAAAATTACGAAATATCCGGCTCCCGTCCAGAGTATGTTCAACTTCTGGGTGGAACTGTAAGGTGAAAAAAAGCTTCTCAGGATCTTCCATAGCAGCCACCGAACAATCTTTGGTAGAGGCTGTTACTCCAAACCCGGATGGCAAGACCGTGATGCTGTCGCCGTGGTTCATCCAAACTGTTTTCTCTTCTACGCCGTTAAGCAATATGCCGCCGCTTTCTTTAACAACAAGCTCGCGTCTACCATATTCTTTTTTTTTACCTCTCAACACTTTGCCTCCTAATTGCTGCGCCATCAAATGCATGCCATAACAGATGCCTAAAACAGGGATTCCCATTTCCAGATACGCGGGGTTTAGGGATGGCGCATTTCTCTCATAAACGCTGTCCGGTCCGCCCGACAAAATCAAGCCGGATGGTTTTAAGGCTGCGATAGTTGAGGGGTCGGTGTCATACGGCATGATAAGCGAATAAACTTTACTTTTTCTGATCATATTGGCAATAAGTTTAGAAAGTTGGCTGCCGAAATCCAATACCACAATTGTATTTCCTTTGAAAACTTGAATCTGTTTCATGTCGGTTCTCCTTTGCAATAAAATTTTGGAATTATTTTCAAAACCTATTATTTGTTAAATGAACATGAATATAAAAAAATCCCACCAATTCCTCCTTAAATGGGTTTATATTTTTTGTATGCTTACTTTACTAAATTTTTTAAAAAAAATCAAGCTCAATTCTGATTCACAATTTCCACAAAACCATTGACAAGCTCCAATTTTCCAGACATTCTTTTCTAAAAAAGCCTCAATAGTCTGTCTTTTGCCTTTATTGTCTATATATTATTTTCACGTTTTTGCCAACATAACCGTGAAAAAGTATAAATATTTAATAAATTTTCACGGTTTTGCTTATAGGAAATAAAATAATAACTACTTTATTGGGGCTAAATTATTCAAATAAAATAACATATTTCACAGACCAAAAAAATTATTGTATAATACACTACAAAGAACAATTATGAAAAAAATATTAATTTTATTTCTATTTATAATATTGATATCGCCTTTGGCGGGGCAAGCAGAAGTCGCAATTAGCGGTCCGACTAATGTTACAATCATCGGGGGTATCAATACAGCCATGCTATCGTGGGAAAACCCGCAGAACTCTTTGTTTTCCAAAATCATTATTTTTCAATCAACTATTCTGATTGAAGACTATTTTACATATGGGGCAGTAAAACCCTTATGCGATAAAATTTACGAAGGCGACGCTGAAACATATACCGATACCGGATTGGCGGAAAATTTGCCATATTACTATATCCTATTCGCGCGCGACCGATCAGGTAATTATTCAAAAGCCGTGGTACTTGAAAAAAAACCAATGGAAA